>DASPOP010000155.1:0-2420 GCA_035625955.1 Steroidobacteraceae bacterium
TCCCGCAGCCATTTCACCGCCGCGCCGGCGACGAAGATCGATCCTTCCATCGCGTAGCTCATGTGTCCGCCGAGACGATAGGCGGCGGTGGTGAGCATGCGATTGCTGGAGGCGACCGCCGTGTCCCCGGTGTTGAGGAGCAGGAAACAGCCGGTGCCGTAGGTGGACTTCGCCATGCCGGGCGCGAAGCAGGCCTGGCCGATGAGGGCCGCCTGCTGATCTCCGGCGATGCCGCAGACCGGCAGTGCGCGGCCGAAGAGCGCGGGCTCGGTCGAGCCGTACGGCGCGCTGCTGTCGCGCACCTCGGGGAGCAGCGGGCGCGGCACGCGCAGCAGCCGCAGCAGCTCCTCGTCCCAACACTGCCGGTGGATGTCGAACAGCAGCGTGCGCGAAGCGTTGGTGACGTCGGTGGCATGCACGCGCGCGCCCGTCAGGCGCCAGAGGAGAAAGGTATCGATGGTTCCGAAGGCGAGCTCGCCGCGCTCGGCGCGCGCGCGCGCGCCCGGCACGTGATCGAGGATCCAGGCGAGCTTGGTGGCCGAGAAATAGGGATCGAGGAGCAGCCCGGTCCTCTCGCGCACCAGCGCCTCCGCGCCCGCGGCCCGGAGCCGGGCGCATTCGTCCGCCGTGCGCCGGTCCTGCCAGACGATCGCGCGATGGATCGGCCGTCCGCTGTCACGCTCCCAGACCACGGTGGTCTCGCGCTGATTGGTGATCCCGAGCGCGGCGATCGCCTGCGCGCCGCCGCAGCGGCCGATGGCCTCGGCCCCGACGGCAAGGGTGTCGCGCCAGATGTCCTCCGGATCGTGCTCGACCCAGGCCGGAGCGGGGAAGTGCTGTGCGTGCTCGCGCCGGGCGAGCGCGACGGCGCGGGCACTCACGTCGAAGGCGATGGCACGGGTGGAGGTCGTGCCCTGATCGATCGCGAGGACGTATGGCGCGCTTGCAGGCATGCGTGTTCAGGGCCCGAGCACATCGGCGCCGAGGCCCGCGCGTAAGGGCTCGAGGAAGCGCTCGTAACGACGCCAGCGCCCGATCGACCCCTTGCCGATGGGCTGGCGGACCTGCCAGTTGCTCGCGGTCAGCACCGCACGGTCCGTGCGGTGGAATTCGAGGCAGCGCGGATCCCAGGGCAGCCCGATGTGCTCGAGCATGCGGCGGCTCCAGCGCTCGGGATCCTCGACCAGCGCCTCGTACGGGACTTCGAGCAGCACAGCTGGCGGCAGTGTGGCGCGCCAATGGGCCATCAGCCGCCGGTATTCGCGGTAGTAGTGGGCGAGGTCGCCGAGATCGCTCGCGTAGGCGTGGGCGGCCGAGAAACCCTGGAAATAGATCGACAGGCAGGTGTCGAGAGGATGGCGTTCGAGGTGGATGAACCGCGCCTGCGGCAACGCTGCATGGATGAGCCCGAGATTCTTGAAGTTGCTCGGCAGCTTGTCGACGATCCGCGCAGGCGCGCCAGGCAGCGCCTCGAGGAGCTCCAGGTACCGCCGGCCCAGCGCGGCGATCGTCGCCGCGCGCTGCTGCGGCTGCGCGGCGAGCTCGGCGTCGGCCGCGAATTGCCAGAAGAGCACTTCGCCCGCCCCATGGATCTGGCTGTGCGAGGCGAGGATCTGCTCGGCGAGTGTCGTGCCCGAGCGGGGCATCCCGAAGAGGAACACGGGGCGCTCACTGGCGAGCCCCGCCGGCCGCAGCTCCTCGAGCGCGCGGCGGTCGAACGCGGCCAGCGTGCGCGTCACGCGCGCCGTCGTGGCCGCGCGGTCGTAGGGCGGCCGGCTGCGACGGGCGAGCTCGTGGCCCCGGCGGTGATGCCCGAAGGCCGCATCCGCTTCGCCGAGGTCATCGCAGTATTTGCCGAGCGCGTGATGAAGACTGATGGCGTGCGCGACCGGCAATCCGCGCGCGAGAGCGCGCGCGGCGGCTTCCCGCCACGGGGCATCGGCGGCGGTCATCTTGCGCACTGCCGTCAGGCCGCTCAGCGCCTCGGGCAGGTCGGGACTCAGGCTGAGCGCTCTCTCTAGCAGCGACTCGGCCTCTTCGAACCGGCCGCGGTCGATCGCGAGACTGCCGAGCAGGGCGACTGCATCGGCGGCGTCGGGACGAAGCGCGAGCGCCCGCTGCGTGCTGGCAGCCGCCTCATCGACGCGGCCGAGCGCCCGCTCCGCCATCGCATGCGCGATATGAAGCGGCGCATGCCCGGGGGCAGTCTCGAGCCCGGCACGGTAGGTGGCTTCCGCAGCGTGCATCTCGTTGATCGCCAGCAGGGCGTTGCCGAGATGCAGATACGCTTCCGGCAGCCGAGCATCGAGCTCGATTGCGCGCCGCGAGTGATCGACGGCGGCGCGGTGATCGCCGAGGCAGTGGAGCACGTGACCGAGGTTGGCGTGCAGCCGCGCGTCGCGCGGCGCGCGGGCGAGCGC
>DASPOP010000156.1:0-10241 GCA_035625955.1 Steroidobacteraceae bacterium
GGGTGTGCCGATCATGATCTCGTGCGCCGCGATGCGGCCGCCGCCGATGCGCTTCAGGAGCGTCTGCGAGATCACGGCGCGCAGGCTCTCCGAGAGCATCGAGCGCACCATCTCCTTCTCCGCCGCCGGGAACACATCGACCACGCGGTCGATGGTCTTGGCGGCCGAGCTCGTGTGCAGCGTGCCGAACACCAGGTGGCCGGTCTCCGCCGCGGTCAGCGCGAGGCGGATGGTCTCGAGATCACGCATCTCACCGACCAGGACCACGTCGGGATCCTCGCGCAGCGCCGAGCGCAGCGCCTCGCTGAAGCCGAGGGTGTCGCGGTGTACCTCGCGCTGATTGACCAGGCAGCGCTTGGACTCGTGCACGAACTCGATCGGGTCCTCGATGGTGATGATGTGGTCGGGGCGGTTGTCGTTGCAGTGGTTGACCATGCCGGCGAGAGTCGTCGACTTGCCGGAGCCGGTGGGGCCGGTGACCAGCACCAGCCCGCGCGGCAGCATGGACAGGTCGCGGAAGATCTTGGGCGCGTTCAGGTCATCGAGCGAGAGGATGACCGAGGGGATGTTGCGGAACACGGCCCCCGCGCCGCGGTTCTGGTTGAAGGCGTTGACGCGGAAGCGCGCCAGCTTTGGAATCTCGAAGGAGAAGTCGGTCTCGAAGAACTCTTCATAGGCCTTGCGCTGCTTGTCGTTCATGATGTCGTACACCATGGAGTGCACTTCCTTGTGCGACAGCGGCGGCATATTGATGCGCTTCATGTCGCCGTCGACGCGGATCATCGGCGGCACCCCCGAGGACAGGTGCAGGTCCGAGGCATTGTTCTTGACGGCAAATGCCAGGAGTTGCGCGATGTCGACGGCCATTGAAGCTCCCTGGGACCCACGTCTCGGGGCGCGGTGTTGAAAAGCGACTTGCAAGCGCGCGCCTGAGCGGCGGCAGTATAGCGGAGGGCTTACACACCCAATATGTTACGGGGTCCGCAGAATTTACCGGAACGCATCCTCGAGGTGCGCCGGCGCATCGAGGGGGCGGCCACCCGGGCCGGCCGGAGTGCGCAGTCGGTCACACTCCTGGCCGTCAGCAAGGCCCAGCCTGCCGAAGTGGTGCGTGCCGCCGCGGATCTGGGCCTGACGCATTTCGGCGAGAGTTATCTGCAGGAAGCCCTCGAAAAGCTTGATGCGCTGCGGGATCGCACGCTCACCTGGCACTTCGTCGGGCGGATCCAGTCCAACAAGACCCGCCCGGTCGCGGAACGCTTCGCCTGGGTGCATGGCGTGGATCGGCTGAAGATCGCCGCGCGGCTCTCCGAGCAGCGCCCCCACTACGCTCCGCCGCTGAATGTCTGCCTGCAGGTCCGTCTCGGGGACGAGGCCGGCAAGGGCGGTGCCGCCGCGGCCGAGCTGCCCGGGCTGGCGAGCGCGGTGGCGCAGCTGCCGCGCCTGAAGCTGCGCGGCCTGATGTGCATTCCGCCGGAGGAGAGCGAGAGTGAGCGCCAGCACGCCTGGTTCCGCGAGCTGCGGCGGCTGTACGCGACGCTCAACGCCGGCGGCGCGGCGCTCGACACGCTGTCGATGGGGATGAGCGGCGATTTCGAGGCCGCGATCGAGGAAGGCGCCACCATCGTCCGCATCGGCACGGCGCTGTTCGGACCACGCAGCTAGTTTGAAGCGCTGGATCCGGGCATTGCGCTGCGCTCTCCTGCTGCGCGCAAGCCCCGGGCGCACAGCCCTGTGCGCCCGCTCGGCGCTTTGCGCCTCGCCCTGCCCGCCCCAGCGCGACGTCGAGCAAAAAGCGTGGTTTTTGCTCGACGTCCGCCACCTGCGGCGGCGGGCACATCCCTGTGCCTTGTACAATCCCGGCCATGTCAGACCTGCAACTCGCCATTCTCGGCGGCGGCCACATGGGCCGCGCGCTCGTCGCCGGCCTGCTGCGCTCGGGTACCCGGCCGGAGCGCATCGCCGTCGGCGAGTCCTCGGAAGAGACCCGCCGCGTGCTGGCGAGCGAGCTCGGCGTCACGGCGACCGCCGACAACGCCCGCGCGGTCGATGGCGCCGCCGTGGTCGTGCTCGCGGTCAGGCCCGGGGATGTCGGGCCGGTGCTCGGGGGCGTGGGCTCCCTGCTGCACGCGCAGCGCCCGCTCGTGCTGTCGATCGCTGCGGGCGTGCGCGTGGCCGCGCTGCAAGCCTGGTGCGGCGCGGGCGTCCCGGTGATGCGCGCCATGCCCAACCGCGCGGCGCTGGTCGGCGCCGGGGCGACCGCCCTGTACGCTCCGCCGTCGCTCGGCGCAGCGCAGCGCGCGGCCGCCGAGCACATTGCGCGCGGGGTCGGCGGACTCGTGTGGGTGAGCGACGAGGATCATCTGGACGTCGTGACCGCGCTCTCCGGCAGCGGGCCGGCCTACTTCTTCCTGCTCGCCGAATACATGGCCGAGGCCGCCGAGGCACTCGGGCTCGCGCCCCCCGTGGCGCGCATCCTCGCCGCCGCCACGCTCCACGGCGCGGGCGTGCTGGCGCATTCGGGTGTGACCGATCTGGCGCGGCTGCGGACCGAGATCGCCTCCCCTGGCGGCACGACCGAGGCGGCGCTCGCGGTCCTGACGTCCGCCGGCCTCAAGGCAACGGTCGAGCGCGCCCTCGCCGCCGCCGCGCGCCGCAGCCGCGAGCTCGGCGATCTGGCCGAGAGGCGCCCGTGATCGACTTCGTCCGCTATATCGTCGAGGCGCTCCTGTCACTGGCCGTGTTCGTGATGATGGCGAGGCTGCTGCTGCAGCTGACGCGCGCCGACTTCCGCAATCCCCTGGCGCAGGCGATCGTGCAGCTGACGAACCCTCTGATCGTTCCGCTTCGCCGGGTGCTGCCGCCGATCGGCAAGGTCGACACGGCTTCGGTCGTGGCGGTACTGCTGGTCGCCGCGCTGGAAGTGTCGGTGCAGCATCGCGGCCCCTGGATCGATCTGCTCGACTGGTTGGACGCGCTGCTGCGCCATATCGCGCGCATGCTGCTGTCCATCTATCTGTACGGGATCATTCTGTATGCGCTGCTCAGCATGATAGCCCCGGGTGGGTACTCGCCCCTGCAGTCGGTGCTCGCCTCCCTGTGCGAACCCGTGCTGCGCCCGTTTCGCCGGATCATTCCGCCGATCTCCGGTCTTGATCTCTCGCCGCTGTGGGCGACTCTCATCATCCTCGCTCTCCTCAACGTGCCGGGGATGTGGCGCTGAGGCCGGCGAGGCACGGGCCGCTGTCAGCCCTCCGCGCTGACGGAACACGCGCTTAGCGCGCACTTCGCACCGGAAATCGCAGCATGGCGCGCGCGTGTCAAGCGCGCCGTGCGGGCCGCCCGCCGAGCCCGGCGGTGCACCGTCGCGGTGCGCCTCGCAGCGCAAACCCTAAGAAAAAAGGCATTTCCGCAACAGATGCAGAGAAGAAACTTCTTGCCAAAGCGCGTGCATGTGCTATTTTCCGCGCCGATTCTCTTCGCGCGGCGCGAATGAGCCGCGCGACGCATACCAACCAAAATCCTCGAGGAGTACCGCAAAATGGCGAAAAAGGGTGGCGCACCGACGAAATCGGAAGTCCTGACACACATCTCCAAGGAGACGGGGCTGTCCCGCAAGCAGGTCGGAAGCGTCTTCGATTCGCTCAGCGGCGTGATCAAGAAGAGCCTGCGTGGCGGCGGATTGTTCACGCTGCCGGGGCTCCTGAAGATGAAGGTCGTGAAGAAGCCGGCCACCAAGGCCCGCGAGGGTATCAACCCCTTCACCGGCGAGAAGATGATGTTCAAGGCCAAGCCGGCGAGCAAGAAGGTCCGCTGCCTGCCGCTCAAGAGCCTGAAGGCGATGGTCAACTCGTAAATCACGGGTAGTCGCCGCGCACGACGCGAGGCTTGGGCCCGGGCGGAAGCGCAGCTCCGCCCGGGCTTTTGCTTTCTAGCGCAAGAACGCGAGCACTGCGCCGCGCAGCTCGTTGATGCGCCCGTGGAAGAAGTGGCCGGCGTCCGGCAGGAGGCTCACCTCAGGTCTCGGCACGCCGGGCAGCGGCTGCCTCCCGGCCGCCCACGCCAGCACCGCCGGCGCCGGCACGACGTCATCCGCCCCTCCCTGCACGATGAGCCAGGGGCAGGTGGGCTCGGCGGCCCGTGCGTCATCGAAGTCGGCGCCCTCGAGCCGGGTGATGCCGGGTGCCACCAGCACCATGCGCTCGGGTCCGGCCTGGCTGGCGATGCGCAGCGCCACCGCGCCGCCGAAGGAGAACCCGGCGAGCCACAGCGGCGTCCCGGGGAAGCGCTGCCGGCCCCAGGCGATGACGGCCAGCACATCGTCCCCCTCGCCGCGCCCTTGGGCGTACGTCCCGATGCTGGCCGCGACGCCACGGAAGTTGAAGCGGATCGCCGGCGCGCCGAGCTGCTCGAAGGCGCGGGCGACCGTGTAGACGACCTTGTTGTCCATGGTTCCGCCGAACAGCGGATGGGGATGGCACACGACGGCAAAGGCGGGCACGACGAGCGCCTCGCCGTGCTCGGTCACGGGCGTCTCGAGGAGCGCCTGCAGCACGCCGGCGGGACCCTCGATCGCGAGACGTTCGGCGCGCGGCGGTTTCAGCACCATGCGCGCATTCTAAGCGTCAGGCGCCCGGGCTCGGTCCCTGCGCAGAGGCGAGGCGTACCAGCAGCCGGTTGAGGCGCAGCACGAAGTCCGGCGGATTGGCGAGCGCCGCCCCTTCGGCAAGCTGTGCCTGCTCGAACAGGAGCTGTGCCAGCTCGGCGAAGCCGCCCGGGTCCATGAGCCCTTCGAGATACTTCACCAGCGGGTGGGTCACGTTCACCTCGAGGACGGGCTTCACCTCCGGGATCTTCTGGCCGGCGGCGGAGAGGATCCGGCGCAGGCGATCGCCGAGCTCGTGCTCGCCCAGCACCAGCAGCGCCGGCGAGTCCTTCAGGCGGTCGCTCACCCGCACCTCGGTCACGCGCTCGCCGAGCGCGTCCTTGATGCGCTTCAGCAGCCCCTTGCTCTCCTTGAGCTCGGCGTCGTGCCGCGCCTTGTCGGCCTCGCTCGCCAGGGGCCCGAGGTCCAGGTCGCCGCGCGCGGCGTCCTTGAAGCGCTTGCCCTCGTAAGCTTCCAGCTGTCCCATCACCCACTCGTCGATGCGCTCGGCGAGCAGCAGCACCTCCAGCCCGCGTTCTTTCAGGCGCTCGATGGCGGGATGGGCGCGGGCTGCATCGAGCGACTCGGCGACCACGTAGTAGATGCGGTCCTGGCCGGTCGGCATGCGCGTGACGTAGTCCGCGAGGCTCACCGACGCGGTGCTGCCGGGCTTAGCTGTGCTCGCGAAGCGCAGCAGCGGCAGCAGCGCCGCCTCGTTGGCCTGGTCCTGGGCGATGCCTTCCTTCAGCACCGCGCCGAACTCCTTCCAGAAGCTCGCGTACTTGTCCGGCTCGTCCTTGGCGAGCCGCGCCAGCAGATCGAGCACCCGCCGGGTGAGCCCCGAGCGGATCGCCTCGACCTCCGGCTCCTGCTGCAGCAGCTCGCGCGAGACGTTGAGCGGCAGGTCGCTCGAGTCCACCACGCCCTTGACGAAGCGCAGGTAGAGCGGCAGGAACTGCTCGGCGTCGTCCATGATGAACACGCGCCGCACGTAGAGCTTCAGGCCCCGCACCGCCTCGCGCTGGTACAGATCGAAGGGCGCGTGCGCCGGGAGGTAGAGGAGGCTGGTGTATTCGCGCTTGCCCTCGACCTTGTTGTGGCTCCAGGCGAGCGGGTCGGCGAAATCGTGGGCGAGATACTGGTAGAACTGCCGGTATTCCTCGTCCGTGATCTGGGTGCGCGGCAGCGTCCACAGCGCCTTGACCTGGTTCACCACCTCGTAGTCGAGCGTCGCCTCGCCTTCTTTGGGCATGCGCACCGGGAAGCCGATGTGATCGGAGTAGCGGCGGATCAGCCCCCGCAGGCGCAGCGCATCGGCGAATTCACGCGCGTCCTCCTTGAGGTGCAGCGTCACCGCCGTGCCGCGCTGCGGCAGCGCCAGGTTCTCGACCGTGAACTCCCCGTCGGCGCGCGACTCCCAGCGCACGCCCGCCTCGGGCGGCATGCCGGCGCGGAGTGTGCGCACCTCGACCCGGTCGGAAACGATGAACGCGGAGTAGAAGCCGACGCCGAACTGCCCGATGAGCTGCGAGGCCTGCTGCTCGTCTCCGGGGAGCGAGCGGAAGAACTCCGCCGTGCCCGAGCGGGCGATGGTGCCGAGGTTGGCCACCGCCTCCTCGCGCGTCATGCCGATGCCGTTGTCGCTGATGGTGACCGTGCCGGCCTTCGGGTCGGCGTCGATGCGGATGCCGAGCTCCGGGTCGTCGGCGAGGAGCGAGCTCTCGCCGATGGCGAGGAAGCGCAACCGGTCGCAGGCATCGGAGGCGTTGGAGATGAGCTCGCGGAGGAAGATCTCGCGGTGGCTGTAGAGCGAGTGGATCATGAGCTGCAGGAGCTCGCGAACCTCCGCCTGGAAGCCGTGGGTCTGCCGGGTCGTGCCGGCCTCTGGGGTCTCTGTGGTTTGCATGCTCGCCATCCGCCGCGATTGGCTGCGGCTCGTCCGTGCGACGATCTTGGGAGCCGGCGGGGATTTTTCAAGCGCCGCGGCGCAAAGGGCAGCGGCGCGCTAACCCGTGAGGGCGCCTCAGGCGGTCAGGCGGCGGGAGCGGAGCGTGAGGAGCGTCAGGCCGAGAGGCGCAGCAGCTGGCGATAGAGGCCATCGACCACCCACACGCCGAGGGCTGAGGCGCTGGCGATCAGGGGTGTCGCACCATCGGCGATCTCGGAGGCCGCGGAGGTCGCCACGTGGCGGCCGGCGCTGACCAGGTCATCGAGCTCGTCCCACAGGTGCAGAAAGACTTCCATCGGCATCGACTCTACGGCGCCCCGGCGCGCGCTTACCGTGCGCGCTCTCACAATCGCGCAGCGGCTTGCAGCCACCAGGGGGCGTGCGTACGCTTGGATGAGACTTGGGTGATGCCCACATGACAGAACGCAGCCACCATGCAGCGCATCGTCGTCCTGAACCCTAAGGGTGGCTCCGGCAAGACGACCATCGCGATCAACCTGGCGAGCTATCTCGCCGCGCGTGGCCACAGGCCGGTCCTCATGGACTTCGATCCTCAGGGGTCCTCGGTTCGGTGGGTGAAGAAGCGCAAACCGGCGCAGGCCCCGATTCAGGCGATCGCCGCGTTCGAGAAAGACAGCCGCACGACGCGATCGTTCCAGCTGCGCGTTCCCGACGACGCCACCCACGTCATCGTCGACACGCCGGCAGCCATCGAGCCGCGCCAGCTCCCCGAGATGACGCGCGATGCGCACAAGATCCTGGTGCCGGTGCTGCCCTCCGACATCGACATCCACACCTGCTCGCGCTGCATCGGCGATCTGCTGCTGGTCGCCAAGATCCGCCGCGACGAAAACCGTATCGGCGTCATCGCCAACCGCGTACGCCGCAATACCCTCATGTACCAGGCGCTGATCCGTTTCCTGCACACGCTCGGGATTCCGATCGTCGCCATCATCCGCGACTCGCAGAACTACGTGCGCGCCGCCGAGCTCGGCTGCGGCGTGCACGAGATGAAGAGCTACGTCGCCCAGCAGGACATCGAGCAGTGGGGGCCGCTGGTCACCTGGCTCACGGGCGCCGCGGACAGCACCCTGAGCCCGCGCGGGGCGCCTCCGGGAGGCGGCCAGCAGCCCGGGGACGGCGAGCTGTCCGCGGAAGCCGGCACGCAACCCGCTGAAGCCGCCATGCCGGCTACGGACGCAGAGGGCGCCACGCAGCAGCCGGGGCCGGCGCTCACGGTGCCGGCGGACGAAGCGGTGGCGGTGGAGCTGCCGGCGCACGCGGTCGCGGCGCAGGCGGGCTGACGCCCTTATTCGCGCCTTATTCGCGTGGCTGCAGAGGAAAGCCCGCGAGGCGCGCGGGCTACTTCTTCGAGGACTTTGGCGGGGCGGTCGCGGCCTTCAGGCCGCTCTCACTGCCCTGCCAGGAATCGCGGACCTGATCCGCCCAGCTCTTGTAGTTCGACCAGGTGTACAGATTGCGCGTGATAGCCGCCTGCCGCGCGCGGGCGCGCTGCATGCGATCGAGCCACGTCGCGTAGGCGTCCGCGCCTCCCGGGGGATTGCCGCCGCCCTGCGCCGCCGGCTCGGGGCCTGCGGGGGCGTCGTCCCGGCTCCTGTTCGATGAGCTCATGGCAAAGCTCCTGAATACTCTTACGCCGCAGAGTACGGTCTTCGCTTCGCGAGCGCAGGACCTGGTTCACAGACAAACTCAAGCATGTCGCCGCGCGCCTACGGCTATGACGCAGCTCTCGCCGGACGCCGGTGAAAACGTGCGCCACGCCGGGCGTTATGTAAGGGGCCGCTCGCCTCAGGCTACCAACCGGTACACCGGGCGATAGGCGCTGCCGGGCAACCGCATGCGCTTCTGCGCGACGAACGCCGCCAGCAGCTCATCGAGCAGCCGCATGATCGCGGGATCGCCGGCGAGCTCGTAGGGGCCGAAGCGTTCGATGGCCTGGATGCCGAAGTCCTTGACGTTGCCGGTGACGACGCCGGAGAAGGCGCGCCGCAGGTTGGCGGCGAGCTCGTGCACCGGCTGGTCGCGCCTGAGCTCGAGCGCGCGCATCGACCCGTGGGTAACCTCGAAGGGACGCTGGAAGTCGGCCGGCACCTGCAGCAGCCAGTTGAAGTTGTAGGAATCGTTGCGCTTGCGGCGAAACTCGCGCACGTCCTGCATGCCGCGCACCATGCGGCGCGCGACTTCCGGCGGGTCGTCGACGATCACCGTGAGGCGTTCGAGCGCCGCAGCTCCCAGCGTGCCGCCGATGAAGTGGCAGATCTGCTCGAAATAGGGCGCGCTGTCCCTGGGGCCTGTCAACACGATGGGAAATGGCTGCTCGCGGTTGGCCGGCTCGAGCAGGATCCCGGAAAGATAGAGAATTTCCTCGGCGGTGCCGGCGCCGCCCGGGAAGACGACGATCCCGTGGGCGAGCCGCACGAACGCTTCCAGGCGCTTCTCGATGTCCGGCATGATCGCGAGCTGGCTCACGATCGCATTCGGCGGCTCGGCGGCGATGATGCCGGGCTCGGTGATGCCGACGTAGCGGCTGCCTTCGATGCGCTGCTTGGCGTGGCCGATGGTCGCGCCCTTCATTGGGCCCTTCATGGCCCCGGGGCCGCAGCCGGTGCAGACGTCGAGGCCGCGCAGTCCGAGCTCGTAGCCGACGTCCTTGGTGTACTGGTACTCCTCGCGCGTGATCGAGTGCCCGCCCCAGCACACCACCAGATTGGGGCGCGCCTTGTGGTCGAGGATGCGCGCGTTGCGCAGCACGTGAAACACCGCATTGGTGACCGAGGCGGAGTCGCTCAAGTCGAAGCGCCCGCTCTGGATGATCTCGTTGGCGGTGAACACCACGTCGCGCAGCACCGCGAACAGGTGCTCCTTGATGCCGCGGATCATCTCGCCGTCGACGAAGGCGGCGCCCGGCGCATTCTGGATCTCGAGCTTCACGCCCCAGGGGTGGCGCACGATGCGGATGTCGAAGTCGCGGTAGCGGTCGAAGATCTCCTTGGCGTTGTCGGTGTAGGCCCCGGCCCCGGAGTTGAGCACCGCCAGCGCACAGCGGCGAAATAGCGGGTAAAGCCCGCCCTGGCCGGTGTCGAGGAGCTTGTCGATCTCGCTCTGGGACAGATTCTCGAGACTACCGCGCGGACCGACGCGAGCGTCGACGAACTCTGGAAACTCGCTGCTCACTGCTTACGGAAGAATTTCGATCGGCGTGTCGTCGGGAGTGAGCATCCAGATCTCGGTCATATCGGCGTTGGACACGGCGATGCAACCGTCGGTCCAATCGTGGCTCTCGTAGTATTCCGTCTCGTGCTTCAGCAGGTTCGGCAGCCCGTGGATCATGATCGAGCCACCGGTGTCCCAGTGCCGCGCGTGCGCGCGCTTCAGATCCGTCTCGTTCGGGTACGACACCTTGATCGAGAGGAAAAAGTCGCTGCGCGGATTGCGCTTCTCGAGGCGGTAGGTGCCCTCGGGCGTGCGAAAGTCGCCGGAGCGCTCCTTCTGGCCCACTGGACTCAGGCCGAGCGCCACGTGATAGGAGCGCACGACGTTGCCGCCGTGCATGAGGAGCAGCCGTCGCTCGCCCTTGTGGACGACGACGCGGTCGACGAGCGGCAATGTACCGGTGGTCGGCGGTAG
>DASPOP010000157.1:0-3079 GCA_035625955.1 Steroidobacteraceae bacterium
GAGGCTGGTATCGGCGCGCACACGCCAGGTCGGCCGCGCACCGTTCGTGCCCGGGACGAGCCTCAGGTCCGCGCTCCATTCGGCGTTGCCCTGCAGCGGGGTCTCGGCGGCAGGCAATCCGCTGGCGACGGCCACCGCCCCGCGCACGTCGAGCACTCCCTTTCCGGAGATCGCCACGGCGGTCGCCCCGCGCTCGCGCCGTTCTCCGACGCTGAGTGCAATCGGGCCGCCGAGCCATTGACCGCTGAGCATCGAGCGCTGCAGGTGACCGTCGGCAAATGCGAGCGTGCCGTGCAGAGCCTCGATGCCGGGCAGTCCTGCCACCGGCCGCAGCTGCGCGCCGTCGATGCGCGCGGAGAGCCGCGTGGCGAAGCGCGGCGCGGCGCGGCGCGGCGCGCCCGTGCGCCGCAGCTCGAAGTCGAGGACCGTGGCGCCGCTCAATGCGATGCCGTCGATTCCCGGGGCATAGGGCTCGAGCTGCGGGTGATTGCGCAGCCACGCGAGCGCATCCCCGGCGTTGCCGGTGAGCCGTCCCGCCAGGCGCGTCAGGGTCGCATCGCGCGCGTCCCACTCGGCGCGCGCGGCGGTGAGCCGCAAGCCGTCCGCGGCAGCGCCGTCCACACGCACGCGCACCCGCGCGCCACGCCAGTCGATGCGCGCATCGAGTCCCTGCAGCTCCGGCCAATCCCCGGCACCCGCGAGCCTTGCGCCCGTGAGCCGTAGTGAGCCCGCGAACTCGCGGCGCGCGCCGCTCCAGGGCAGCGGCTCGTCGAGGGGGCCGCGAGCGATGAGCTGCGCTTGCTCGATGCGCCCGCCGTTCACCTCGCCGGCGGCGGCGCCGAGCGCGGCGAGTGCCGGCGCCCCGAGAGCCGCGCGCACCAGCGCGAGCGGCGCACCGCTCAGGGTGGCGCGCGCGTCGAGGCGCGGATGTTCGCCCGAGTCCTCGCCCATGAGCGCGCCGCTCACCGCGAGGCGCGCATCCCCCTCACGGATCTCGAGCTCGCGGGTGCTGATCCGCCAGGCACGTCCGTTGTCCACGAGTGCGAGCCGCGCACGCACCGCGACCGGGCCGAGCACCAGGGCCGGATCGGCGGCGAACGTCGCCCGCGCGCTGCCCGCCTCGAGCGCCGCCTCGAGGCTCGCGCCCGTGCCGTGCAGGTGTGCCGTGAGCCCCGCAAGCGTGAGAGCGTGCCCGGGAGCGGAGATACTCAGGTCATCGAGCTCGGCGCTGGTCTCGAGCCGCGCCTCGATCGGCCGGGCCGCGCGCCAATCGAAGCTCGCCTCGCGCACTATTCCGCCGACCTCCACCCCCGAGACGCGCAGCTGCGGCAACGCGCCGCGCGCCAGACCCGCGAGCACCGCTGCCGGGGCGCGCCGCAGCCGTCCGCGCACCCAGCCGCCGTCGGCGGCGGCGTCGATGCTGAGCGAGGCCCGTGGTGAGCCTGCGCCGAGCTCGAGCGGCTCCACTCCGAGGTGCCAGCCCGCGCGATTGCGCAGCAGCTGCCAGTCGGCGTGCAGCGCATCGAGCGTCAGCCCCGCCGCAGGTCCCACCGCGGGCCACTCGAGCGCCGCGCCGGCGACGCTGCCCTGGGCGCGCTGCACGCCGCCCTGCGCGAGATCGAGCTGTACGCTGACGTCGGCGCTGCCGGCACCGGGCAGGTACTGCGCGAGCGGCGCGGACTCGAGGAGCGGCCGCCAGCCCGAGAGCTGCAGGCGGTGGCTGCTCACGGTGAGCGTGCCGGCGAGATCCGCAGCCTGCGCGGCGTCACCATGCAGGCGCAGCGCCGCTTCCGCCGTCGTGCCGAGCGCTTCCGGGAGGGTGAGCAGCGCGTCCGCGGCCCATTCGGCCCCGGCGCGCCGCAGCTCGATCCGGCGGATGCCGGCAGCGAGCGGCACACCCGCGAGGTCGGCGCGCAGCGTCCCGCCCTCGATGTCGATGCGCGTGCCGCGCCAGCGCGCGAGCAGGCGGGTCGGACTGGCCGGCGTGGATCCGCGCGCTGCACGCGCCTGGTGCACGGGCGGGCCGGGTGTCAGATCGATGTTGGGGTCGACGAGCGTGATGCGGCTGATCGCGAGATCGCCGCTGCGCAGCATCCGCCACAGGTCGACGCCGAGAACGAGCTGCGGGGCGATGAGCAGCGCGCGCTCCGCACCCGGCTCGTGCAGCTCCACGCCCTGAAAGACCGCCTCGGGCCCGTACCAGCCCCAGCGCAACCGCAGCTCGCTGAAGCGCACGTCGAGCCCGGTCTCGGCGTGCACCAGAGTCTCGAGCGTCGCGCGGTGCTCGGGCACCCGCGCCGCGGCGAGCGCATAGGTGAAGAGGATCACGGTGGCGAGCAGCGACACGCCGGCGAGCGCGATCAGCGTCACGCGCATGAGCGTGCGCGCGCGGCCGGCCCCCGGCTGCACCGCAGCCGGCGCGTCCGTCCCGGCAGCGCTGTCCGCGGGCCTCACACGCATCACCTGTCCTAGACGAGCACCACGTCGTACTGGTCGACGCCGTAGAGCGCCTCGACCTGCAGGCGGATCGGCCGGCCGACCTGCGCCTCGAGCTCCGCGAGGGTGGCGGACTCCTCGTCGAGCAGCCGGTCTACGACGTCCTGATGGGCCAGTATCAGCAGCTCACGGCTGGCAAACTGTCGGCTCTGTCGCACAATCTCCCTAAAAATCTCGTTGCACACCGTTTCCGGCGTGCGCACGAAACCGCGGCCCTCGCAACCTGGACAGGGCTCACACAGGAGGTGTTCCAGGCTCTCGCGGGTGCGCTTGCGGGTCATCTCCACCAGCCCGAGGGGCGAGAGGCTCACGATGTGAGTCTGGGCGCGATCGCCCGAGAGAGCGCGCTCGAGCGCGGCGAGCACGGCGCGCCGGTGCGGCTCGTCGCGCATGTCGATGAAGTCAATGATGATGATGCCGCCGAGGTTGCGCAGCCGCAGCTGCCGCGCGATGGTCACCGCCGCCTGGAGATTGGTGCGGAAGATCGTCTCCTCGAGATTGCGGTGGCCGACGTAGGCGCCGGTGTTCACGTCGATGGTCGTCATCGACTCGGTCTGATCGAATACCAGGTGCCCGCCGGACT
>DASPOP010000158.1:0-21947 GCA_035625955.1 Steroidobacteraceae bacterium
ACGGCCTCGCGGTCAACACACCGATCATCATGGGGCTGGCGCGGCGGCCGGCGATGTGTCTGCAGGTGGGAGGCGGCGTGCGCAGCGCCGCGGCCATCGAAGCGCTGCTGGCGGCCGGCGTTGCCCGCGTGGTGGTCGGGACCGCGGCGGTCGAGCGCCCCGGGGAGGTCGGGACGTGGCTCAGGGAATTCGGCCCCGAGCGCATCTGCCTCGCCTTCGACGTGCGCCTGACCGGCGGAGAGCCACAGGTGCGCACCGCTGGCTGGACGCGAGATGCCGCCGTGAGCCTCACGCAGGCGATCGAAGCGTTCCCCGACCAGGCGCTGCAGCATGTGCTGTGCACCGATATCGAGCGGGACGGAACGCTCCGCGGCCCGAACTTCCGGCTCTATCGCGAGTGCCGCGCGCGGTATCCGCAGCTCCGCTGGCAGGCATCGGGCGGTATCCGCCACGCACACGACCTGAGGGTGCTGCGAAGCGTCGGGGTTGCCGCCGCGATTACCGGCACGGCGCTGCTTCAGGAACGAATTTCAGCTACGGAGTTACGGCCATTCTTGCCCGACGAATCATCCCCTGCCTCGACGTCCGCGCCGGCGTAGTCGTCAAGGGCGTGCGCTTCCGCGACCACGAGGTCGCGGGTGACATCCTGCAGCTCGCCGCGCGCTATCGCGACGAGGGAGCGGATGAGCTCGTGCTCTACGACATTACGGCGAGCCCGCAGCAGCGGCTCGCCGAGCCGGCCTGGGTGCGGTGGGTCGCAGAGCTGCTCGACATCCCCTTCTGCGTCGCCGGCGGCGTGCGCTCGGTGGCGGATGCGGAGGCGCTCCTCAACGCCGGTGCCGAGAAGATCTCGGTGAATTCACCGGCGCTCGAGCAGCCCTCGCTGATCGAGCGGCTGGCGCGCCGCTTCGGCTCTCAGTGCGTGGTCGTCGGCATCGACAGTCAGAGGACGCCGGCAGGGTACCGGGTCTGGCGGCTGACGGGCGACGCGGCCCGCGCGAGCGACAGCGGGCGGGACGTGCTCGAGTGGGTGCGCGAGGTGCAGCAGCGCGGCGCCGGGGAGATCGTTCTCAACTGCATGGCCAATGATGGCGTGCGCTCGGGTTACGACCTCGAGCAGCTGTCCGCGGTTCGCGAGGTGTGCCGGGTGCCATTGATCGCCTCGGGCGGTGCCGGGACGGTCGGGCACTTCGTCGATGTGTTTGCCAATGGCCACGTCGACGGCGCGCTGGCGGCGAGCGTGTTTCATTCGGGCGCGATCCGGATTCCCGACCTCAAGCGCGAGCTCCGCTACGCCGGCATCCCGATAAGACCGACGGATCTCGAGGCGAGCTGCGTATGGTAAGCAATCAGATCAACTTCACGAATCTCGACCGGCTGGATTTCGGCAAAGGAGACGGACTCCTGCCGGCCGTGGTCCAGCATGCGGGCCGGGATGCCGTGCTGATGCTCGGCTACATGAATCGCGAGGCGCTGGTCGCTACCCTCGCCCGCCGGCGGGTCGTGTTCTTCAGCCGCAGCAGGGGCAGGCTCTGGGAGAAGGGTGAGACCTCGGGGCATTATCTCCAGCTCGAGGATATCCGCACGGACTGTGACCGTGACGCGCTGCTGGTGCGCGCCTGGCCGCAGGGGCCGGTATGTCACTCAGGTGCCGGCAGCTGCTTCGGGGCTGAGACGGAGATCGAGGGCGACTCGCTCTCCTTCCTCAGCACCCTCGAGAGCGTGATCGACGAGCGCATCACGACGCGCCCGGAAGGCAGCTACACGGCGAAGCTGCTGGCGGCGGGCTGGACGCGCATTGCGCAGAAAGTCGGCGAGGAGGGGCTCGAGGTTGCGCTGGCGACGGTCGACGGCAGCGATGCGGATGTGGTCGACGAGTCGGCGGACCTGCTCTATCACCTGCTGGTGCTGCTGCGGTCGCGCGGCTTGAAACTCGAGCGGGTGCTCAAGGAGCTCGAGTCGCGGCACGTGGGGCGCACGCAGGCATGAGTTGATAGCCAATCGATCGATGACGCTCGTGGCCTGCTACCTATAATGGGCTCCTGACCCATTGACGACTGAGGCGCTCGCGGCACAAGCGTCGCGCTACCCGAAGTTGAGCTCAGGGATGGCTACATGCTCAACAAGAGTGTTCGTCGCAGGCGCCTGCTGTTGGTATTCACCGCCCTGAGCGCCTCGGTCCAGGCATTGGCCCAGCAGAAGACCGGACCGGGCATCACCGGTCCAGACAGCCTCACATGGCAGGGCATTACGCTCTATGGCGTCGTCGACATCGGTCTCCAGTACGATACGCACAGCGCACCGTTCACCCCCTTCCGGCCGTCCGCGAGCGGGAACATCGTGCGCCAGAACAGCCGCTCGTCAGTCATTGGTCTGACGCCGAGCAACATGGGCCAGTCGCGAGTCGGCCTGCATGGGATCGAGGCGCTGAACGATGACCTGGGGGCCGTATTCCAGGCCGAGACCTTTTTCAATCCACAATCGGGCGAGATCGCGGACTCACTGAAGTCTCTGGCAGTGAACAACGGCCTGCCGCTGACCCGGCAGAGTGTCGGCGTCGATGGCAGCTCGGCGGGCCAGCTCTTCCAGACCGCATATGTCGGCCTGACATCGCAGCGCTTCGGCACCCTCACCTTCGGGCGGCAGGTGTCGATACTCCAGGAAGGCGTCATCAGGTACGACCCCAATTACAACGCCACCGCCTTCGGCCTGCTCGGCGCATCCAACACATACTCGGGCGGCGGCTCCGCCGAAGATAATCGGCTCGATTCCACGGCCAGGTACCTGGTGAGCTTCAACGAACTGGTGCGCTTCGGTGCGCTGTACAAACTAACCGGCTCAGGAGGCTCGGCCAACAGCGTGTTTCAGGCGGACCTGGGTGCTGAGTCCGCGCGCGCTGCGGTCGATGCGTATTATTCCAGGGTCAACGGTGCCATCAGCGCGAGTTCCCTGACCGCCGCTCAAGTCGCCGCGCTTCCGGCCTTGGGTTACTCGGCATCGAACTCTCTTGCCGCGACGATCTCAGATAACACCGCCTATGCCCTCATGGGGTTGTACCGCGTCGATCGGCTCAAGTTCTCTGTCGGCTACGAGTACCTGAGGTATGCCAATCCGGCGCGGCCGTTAGGCGCCGGGTTCACCGACATCGGTGGCTACGTTCTGGCGTCCGTCAACAACACCGCCTATGACAACTCCAAAATCGTCCAGGTCTACTGGGCTGGCGTGCGTTACACGGTCGTTCCCGGGCTCGAGCTGACCGCGGCGTATTACGACGTCCATCAGAATGCCTACGGCAGCGGAGCTCAGGCGCACTGCACGACGAATGCGCACAGTGTCTGCAGCGGAAGCCTCCGGGCATTCTCCTTCGATGCCGACTATCGCTTCAGCGTGCATTTCGACGCCTATGTCGGCGCCATGTACAGCGGCGTGCACGACGGTATGGCCAACGGTTACCTCAATACGACCAACATCAATCCGACCATCGGCGTGCGCTACAAGTTCTGAGAAAGGATGCGGGCGTACCTCCCTGCCGCGAGACTCGCATCCTGCCAGCTGCGAAAGCGTTCCCGGGATCGGCTCACCGCGGTGGCTGGTCATCCCGGCGCGAAGCAATCTCTGACCGAGCCGTTGCGGCAGTCACTCCTCGAACAGACTGTACAGGTCATCCTCCTGCGCGAAATGAAGCTGCAGGATGGCGTGAAGACCATAGAGCACCCGGCGCAGGTCCCGAAGATCGTCCGGTTGTGGACCTTCCGCCGGCAGCTGTGCGACCAGGCGGCCGTAGAGTCGGGTGAGCCGGTTAATCTCGTGATGAGTCTGAATCAGAGGGCCGGTGGGATCCTCGTCCTGGAGCATCTGGGAGAGAATGGGATACGCGCTCTCCTGCTCCTCGCGCTCGTGCGGCAGCAGCTCCTTTTCGAGCATGTCGCGGGCGCGCTCGAGCTGCGAGCGCGCCTCAGCTGGCGAGAGTGACTCGAGGCGCGCCGCCAGCGCCGCCAGGTCGCCGACATGGGGTTTGAGCGCCCGATGAGTCGCGGCGAGTCCCTGCGCCAGCGCCGTCGCCTCCGGCCTGCGGTAGGCGACCAGACCGTCCGGACCGCCGAGCGCGCGCAATGCGTTCAGGATGACGAGCACGTCGATCCCTTCCTGCAGCAGGGCGCCGAATACCGGCGCGATGTAGCCTGCGGCAGCAAATCCCATCGCGAGCAGCGACAGGCCCATCCCTGCCAGGACGCTCTCCATCGCGATGCGCCGCGTGCGCTGCGCGATACGGGTCGCGAGAACCAGGCCCTCGAGGCGGTCCGAGGTGAGCACGACGTCCGCCGCCTCGGAGGCGGCCGTGGCGCCACGCGCGCCCATGGCGACGCCGACGTCCGCAAGCGCGAGCGCCGGAGCGTCGTTGATGCCATCGCCGACCATGACAGTGACGCCTTCGGAGCACACCAGGCGGATGACCTCGACTTTCTCCTCGGGCGTGCGCTCGGCAAACACCCGGTCGACGCCCAGGGCATCGGCAACCAGTTCCGCTACGTCCGGGTGATCACCCGTCACCATGTGCACGTGCCGGACGCCCGCCGCGCGCAGTGAGCGCAAAGCACGTGAAGCCTCGGGTCGAATCGGATCCTGCAGCAGCAGCACTCCCTCGAGCGTTCCGTCGAGTGACACGTACACGCTGGAGGACCCCTCGACCGCCGTGCGCAGCGAGACGGACCGCACGGCGGCGTTCGGCACCGCCCCGGGAGCGACGAAGCCGAGTCTGCCGACCGCGACGCGCCGCCCGGCTACGACTCCGCTGATACCGGTGCCCATCTGCTCGCGCACCTCGAGCGGGAAGCTGAGCTCGACGCTGCGATTGCGCGCCTCCGCAAGAATCGCCGGCGCGTAGGGATGAACCGAGAGCTGTTCGACCGATGCAGCATGGCGAACGACGTCGTCAGCGGATGATTTCCCGAACGTCTCCACTGCCACGACTTCGGGGCGCGCCGACGTCACCGTGCCGGTCTTGTCGAGCAGGACGACCGTGGCGCGCGCAAGAGTCTCGAGCGGACCGCCACCCTTGACGATGACGCCATGTTTGGCCGCTCGCGATACGCCGGCGATGATGGCCGCCGGGGCCGCGAGGATGAGCGGACAGGGAGTGGCCACTACCAGCACCGCCAGGGCGCGCAGCAGGCTCCCCTCCGCGACCCAGGCAAAAGCGGCGAGCGCGAGCGTCAGACCCAGGAAGCCGAGGGCATAGCGGTCGGCGAGCCGCTCGAACGGCGCTTTGGACTCCTCGGCCGCGCGCACCAGACGCACGATGCCTGCGTAGGTGCTCTGCGCCGCAAGCGCCGTCGCCCGCAGCTCGAAGGGGCCGCCTGCATTCGTGCTGCCGCTGCGCAGAGGCGCTCCCGGCTCGAGCTTCGACGGCCTCGACTCGCCGGTGAGCGCCGACTCGTCGAGCACGGCGCTCCCGGAGCTGACGATGCCGTCCACCGGGATCACCTCGCCAGGCTTGACGACCAGCAGGTCGCCCACCACCACCTCCTCGGCAGCAATATCGATGACATCGGTACCGGCCAGGCGATGCGCGGTGCGTGGCGCACGCTGAATCAGCGCGCTCAGCTCGCGGCGCGCGCGGGCGACCGCGAACCGTTCCAGTGCGGTCCCGCCCGTGAGCATCACCGCCAGGATCGCCCCGGCGAGATATTGGCGCAGCGCCAGGGCGCCGATCATCGCCAGAACCGCGATCAGATCGACGCCCAATTCGCGACGCAGCAGCCGTCGCAGGGTCGCAATCGCAGTGGGAATCAGGATCCCGAGCACGGAGATGGCGAAGGCCCAATCGCCCAGGCTCTTTCGGCCGAGCAGATACAGAAGCCCGCCGGCGGCGAGGCCCACGACCGCCGTCGAGAGCAGGGCAACCTGCAGGGAGTCTCTCGGGTCGCCGGTTGCGGGGTAATGCGCCGCCGGCGATCCGCGCTCAGCTGGCGGCGCAGACGCCTCGGTTGCTGTGCTGCGGGCGTTGGCATTCATCATAGGGTCTGGCAGCGCACCGGGGTTCTCTGACTGGCGCACGCCGAGTCAGTCTGTCAGCGCGGCCAGCCAGGGCACATGAGGGTTTATCCCTAGTGCCGCCGGGCGGCGCTGGCTACAGCGCTATACTCCTTTGCCCGCAAGCAGGCAGGATCCTCCAGATGCCAAAGCTGAAGCTGACTTACTTCGACTTCGACGGCGGTCGCGGCGAGCCTGCGCGGCTCGCGCTGCACCTCGGCGGCATCGCGTTCGAAGATCAGCGCGTCGCCGGCAAGGATTGGCCCGCGCTCCGCGAGCGGACGCCGTTTCTCGCCATGCCGACGCTGGAAGTTGACGGCAAGGTCGTTGCGCAATCCAACAGCATAAATCGCTACGTCGGCAAGCTGGCCGGCCTGTATCCGCGAGACGATTGGCAGGCATTGCTGTGCGACGAGGTGATGGACGCCGCCGAGGACCTCAGCACCCGCATCGGCCACACCATCGATCTGCCCGCGGATGCCAAGAAGAAAGCGCGTGAAGAGCTTGCCGCGGGGCTCATCACACATTACCTGCAGCAGTTCCAGGCGCGGTTGCAGGCGGCGGGCGGGGAGTATTTCGCCGACCAGCGCCTCACGGTGGCTGACCTGAAAATGTTCATGCTGGTCCGATGGCTGCGCTCGGGGGTGCTCGACCACATCCCGAAGGACCTGGTGGACCGCGTCGCGCCGAAGCTGGTTCAGCACTTCGAGCGCGTGGCCAGTCATCCGAAGGTCGCGGAGTACTACAAGCGCCGCAGAGCGGCCTGATCGCGCCGAACCGAACGCGCCTGGGTTAATGAGCGCTGCGAAGCGCGTTGCCCACCCTGGCAAACAGCGATTTCGCCGCTGCCTGCTGCGCTTTGAGGTCCCGGGCGGTGTTCTCGCTTTCAGGGCCGGCGGCTTTCAGGAAAGCTAAGTTAGCGTGCGCCATGTCCCCTGCTGCCTGGTAGCACGCGCCGGCCCGGCGGAACTCCCCTCTTTCGAAGAGCTCGTCGGCCAGGGTTCGTGCTTCCTGCGCACTGGCAACCGGGCAGGCAGGCTGAGCCTGGGGTGCAGGGTCGGCGAGGGCTACTCGTGCGGCAGCAACGCCAACCATAGCCCAGAGGGGGAGCGCACCGGGTAGCCGCGACATGCGCCCGGCATGTGCGAGCGTCTTCGTTCCTTCTGCCTGCATGCCGCGCAGAGTACGAGCCGCGCCGCAGGGATACTGCATCTCTCTCGGGGAAACGAGCGCAGACCAGCCGAGGGACGGCCTCCATATCCTTTGGAGATAGACTCGCCCGGCGTCTGACTTGCCCGGGCACCCGGCTGTGCCGGGATCCCCGCCCGGCCCTCTTGACCCTTGGCGTATATTGAATGAAACCCGGCAACGGCAATCAGAGGGAGATCGGCGGCGTGTTCGAAGGTCTCAATTACGAGGAGCTGAGACGGCGAGCCAACGAGCGCCTGTCCGATCAGGTGGTCGCGAAGCTCGAGGCTCGCGGCGAGCGTCGTTCGGTAGCGGCCGGCGAAGCGCTCTACCGCGTCGATGACCGTCAGTACCCGCTCGTCTACGCGATTTCCGCCACTCTGCAGATACAGGATCCCGATGGCCTGGTACTCGGCGTCCTGGATCCGGGCCAGTTTACCGGCGAGCTCGCGCTGCTCTTCGGCCAGACGGCCTTCGCCGACTGCGTCGCCGTCAAGCCGGGCGAGGTCCTGGTGGTTGCGCCGCAGGCGATCGCCGATCTGGTGCAGGTTGATCCCGAGGTGAGCGACGCTCTCCTGCCCTCCTTCGCCGCACGGCGGCTGCTCCTGATGCAACGCCAGCAGGGCACTCTGACGCTGGTGGGCCGCGAAGGCTCGCCCGTTCTTCAGCGGCTCCTCGAATTCTCCGAGCGCAACCGCATCCCCTACCGCTGGCTCGATCCCGCTGACCCCGCTCAGCGGGAGCAGATCCAGGCACGCGGCCTGGAGGCCTCGGGTGTGCAGGTGATCGTGCGCGGCCGACACGCGCTGCGCGAGCCCTCGGTGGCGGAGGTGGCGCGTGCGCTGGGATTGGAGCTTGCCGCGGATCACAGTGAGCCCGTGGATCTCATCATCGCCGGCGCCGGACCCGCCGGCTTCTCCGCCGCGGTGTACGGCGCGTCCGAGGGCCTGCGCACCATCCTCTTCGATGACGTTGCGATCGGCGGCCAGGCGGCCGCCTCCTCCCGCATCGAAAATTTTCTCGGATTTCCGACAGGTGTCTCCGGCGCCGATCTCGCCTTCCGGGCTGAGCTGCAGGCGATCAAGTTCGGTGCCCGAGTGGCTCTGCCGCGCCAGGCGCGCAAGCTTCAGCGCAGCACCCGGCCCGGATACTACGAGGTGACGCTGGACGATGGCAGCACGCTCCTCGGGAGGTCCGTGGTGATTGCGACGGGCGCGCGCTACCGCAAGCTCGGCGTGCCGGACGAGGAGCGCTTCCAGGGCGCGGGCCTTTACTACGCGGCCACCGAGCTCGAGGCCCGCCCCTGCAGGAACCAGGAAGTCGTGGTCGTCGGCGGCGGCAATTCCGCGGGCCAGGCGGCCATGTTCCTCGCCTCGCGTGCCTCCTGTGTGCGACTGGTGCACCGGGGACGCGACCTCTCCGACAGCATGTCGCAATACCTGGTCGAGCGGCTGCGTCACGCCGCCAATGTCAGCATCGAGACAGGCTCACAGGTGATCGAGGTCTCGGGCGATGAACGCCTCCGCGGCGTCAGGATTCGTGACGCTGAAGGACACGTCACCGAGCGGGCCGTGGGGGGACTGTTCGTCATGATCGGTGCGGACCCCTGCACCGGATGGCTCAAAGAAGCGCTGCGTCTCGATGACCGTGGCTTCATCCTCACCGGACAGGACTGCGGCGCCGATGCGGCGCAACCCTTCAACGTCTTTCAGACCAGCCTGCCCGGTGTGTTCGCGGTCGGAGATGTCCGCTCAGGCTCGGTGAAGAGGGTGGCCTCGGCCGTGGGCGAGGGCTCGGTCGTCGTTCAGGCGATTCACGCCCGGCTCGCCTCGATGGAGGCCGGTCGTCACTGACCGCTCAGGCGCCTGACGCCGCTGACGAAGCGCGCCAGCGTCGTCGACACCACGCCGCGCGGCAGCGTGATGTCGATCAGCTGGAAGCGGCCGCGCCTGGAAACGGCGGTCTCGAGCGCGGCCTTGAGCTCGCGGCGCGTCTCGACGCGGATGCCGTCGCCCCCCATCCCCGCCGCCATGCCGGCGAAGTCCCAGTGATCGCGCACGTTGAACGACGACTCCGGCTGAAAGGTCCGCAGCATCTCCCAGCTCGCGTTGTTGAACACCAGCACCAGCGGATCCCAGCCGTAGCGCCGGCAGTTGCCGAGCTCCCAGCCGGTCATCTCAAAGGCGCCGTCGCCCACCAGCACGAGCGGGCGCTCACCCGAAGCCGCCTGCAGCCCGAGTCCCGCCGGCACGCCGTAGCCCATCGTCCCGTAGTAGCCGGGCGCGACCAGCGCCGTCGGCTCGATGTCCATCGCCGTGAACAGGCAATCGCCCACGTCGGATGCGATCGGCATCCTGCCGTGGTGCGCGAACAGGTCGTTGATGCCGGCGCATATGTCGGCCGGGGCGATCGGGGCGCCGTCGGCCACCAGCCCGTGCGGAAACGACGGCTTCCCGACGCGCGAGCTCCTGCCGATCGGGCGCGCACGCGCGAGCAGGCGCGCGACCAGCGCGGCGAGCGGTATGTCCGCATAGGTGTGGTAGCCGAGTGTGACGCGCCCGTCGAGCGCCTGGATGGTCTTGCGCATGTCGATGCGCGTCTGCGAGACGGCGAAGTTGGTGTCGCAGATGATCTCGCCGAGCAGGAACAGCCCATCGGACTCCTCGACGAGGCGCGTCACCTCCGGTATCCCGGCGACTCCCATGTAGGTGCCGACGAGCGCGTCCTGCTCCGCGAGCAGTCCGCGGCCCATGAAACCGCAGACTACCGGCAGCCCGAGACGCCGCGCGAGCTCCGCGACCTGAGGTTCGATCCGGTAGCGCCGCACTTCGACCCCGACCATGAGTACCGGCGAGCGCGCACCCGCCAGTCGCTCGAGAATCTCCGCGACGCAGGCCTCGAGTGCCTCGCCATCCGGCGTCGGCGGCGGCTCTGCCACGACCGCAGCACACTCGGCGCTCACCATGTCGCGGGGGATCTCGAGATAGACCGGCTCCGAGCGCCGCCGACAGCTCGCCAGCACGCGGGCGATGTCCCGCGGCGCACGTTCGGCGTCCTCGAGCCGGGCCTGATCGCAGGTCACTTCCTTGAACATCGCGAACTGCGAGTCGATGCGCTTCGCCTGGTGGTGCAGCAGCAGCCCCGAGCTTGCCTCCGCCTTGCCGGGCGCGCCCGACAGCACCACCAGCGGCACCTTCTCGGCGTAGGCGGCGGCCACCGCGTTCAGCATGTTGAGCGCGCCGGCACCATAGGTCACCGCAGCGACGGCCGGCGCACAGCCGACGCGCGCCGCGGCATCGGCGGCGAAACCGACACCGGGCTCGTGCGAGAGCGTGTACAGCGGCAGGATCCCGGAGGATTCGATGATGCGAAAATACGGCAGCGCGAAATCGCCCGGGATGCCGAAGATGAGCCGAGCGCCATGCGCCGTCAGCGCGTGCAGCAGCGATTCGGTCAGGTTCATGGCGGACGTCGCTGTCAGTGAAAGCCGGCAAGGCTCATCGCTTGCACGACCTCCGGATTGCTCATGAAGGTCTGCCAGACGAAGCCGCTGCGCCGGTTCTCCGCCATCAGAGCCGTGATACCGAGGTCTATTCCCAGCACATCGCTGTCATACCAACCGCTCAGTGGGTTGAAGGCGTCGACGTATCCGTATCGCTGCCAGGCCTGGCCGTAATGGCCGCGAATCCAGCGAAGCACGTGGATGGTCTCGGCGGAAAGAAAGGGCAGCGACCCGCCCGCCGCGCATGGGACGATCGTTCCGTCGATCGGCCCGATCGGCGGTGGCCCGCCCCACACCGCGTAGCCATTGGCGGAATCCGAGGCCGTGATTCCCCAGAGATCGCCGGAATAGTCGCTGAACTGATTGCTCAAGCCGATGCAGAAGAGCCGATGCGCCTCGGTCGCAGTGACCGAGTTCTGAAAATAGTTGGCATAAGCATCGCTCTTGGTGCGGAAGTCGAACCATGCGTGAGAGTACTGATGTACAAACAGCGGATCGGCTCCCGAAATGTACGTCAGTCCCTGATAGGTGATCGTCGGACGCGTCCACGCGCTCCAGCTCGATGCGGGGATCGGGTAGGTGGGCGAGCCGATGGCCAGCAGATACAACATCATCAGCTCGCAGTAGTGATCCCAGCGCGCGGCGGCAAAGCCGCTCTCCGGTGTCCACGCCATCGCCAGCGTCGTGCCCCCGTTCAGCATCCAGGCCCAGTCCACTTGCTGGTAGATCTGCGTCGCGAGGCTCGCGATCTGGGTGTTGGGAAAGTACGCCCGGCAGGTGAGCACACCGCAGAGCAGGATCGCCGTATCGATCGAGGAGACCTCCGAGCTTCCCGCACGGACACCGGTACTCATGTCGACGAAGTGGTAGAAGAAGCCATTCTGACCCTGCAGCTGACCGAGGATGAACTGCAGCGTCGTCTGCACGCGTGCCGCGACCTGCGCCGACGGCATATAGCCGCGCTGGTCGCCGATGCAGAGCACCGTCAGCCCGAAGCCGGTCGCCGCGATGCTCGAGAGTGTGCGGGTGTCGCTGCCGGCCGCCAGCGCCCGGTCCTTGATCTGGCCGGTCGCAGGATCCGTTTGCTCCCAGTAATAAAGGAACGCCGCGGCCTCGATCTCCTCGAGCAGTTGGTCGTCCGTGCCCGGATAGCCGTCGCCGGCGGGCATGACAGACCCCGAGCTGCCGCCGCTGCACCCTTCGGAGAGCAGAGCGCCTGCGAGCAGCGGCCCACAGGCGGCCGCGGTGGCGAGCTTGATGAGTTCTCGTCGATTCATTGCCGGGCCTTCTCCAACCCCGTAAGTCTCCTTGAAAAAGCCGATTGCGGGTAAAGAAATCGTCTCCGCGGCCGAAACCCCGGGGTGAAGCCACGCTCACCGCCCGGGGAGACCCGCGGCGCGCGGGCGCGCAGCAATTGTCAAAGGGCAGGAGATACGTGGCGGGAGCACCAGCCTCGCCGGCCGCCTTGCCGGTAGAGGTCCATGCTGACGATCCGACCAGGGTCGCTTCGCAATATCGCCGAGCGAGGTATTACCTCGCGTCCGCGTTGCTGCTGCTGGCGGGGACCGCGGTCTACACGGTTACCCTGGAGCGCGAGCGGATCCGGACTGATGCGAGAAGCAGCGCGCTCAACATCGCCGTCGGGCTGGAAAGAAGCGCCACCGGCTTGCTGGCGCAGTCCATCTTCAGCCTGCGCGGCATCGGTGTTGATATCGCCCGGGAGCCGGCCAGGGGCAACGCCGGCCTGGTGCCGGTGCTGCAGGAGGCCATGCGCTTCGATGCGCTGTCGGGGTATCTCGGTGTCCGCACTGCCAAGACGGGGGAGATCGCGGTCGTAGACCGTGCGGGTCACGCCGGCTCGGCGCAGACCAGGGCCGGCCTGCGTGCCGCGATCTGCCAGCCGAGCAATGGCCAGATCGGGCTGTGCCCCATCGTCAGACTCCCCGGGGATGGCGCCTGGTACCTGCCGGTGGCGCTGACCGCCCGGCACGGCGAGGCGGTGGATATGGTGTTCGCGCTGGTGCCCGTGCGCAGCCTGGTGGCCGCCGCACACAGCCTGCAGCTCATCCCCGGAAGCTGGTGGAACTACGTCACTGCGGACGGCACGCGATTGTTCCGTTACGTGCCGAGCCGGGACGCAATCGAGGTGCCATCCGGACGTACGCCGCAGGAGGTGTTGGATCTCGCTGCCGGGCATCCCTCCGGAATCCTGGAGCTCAGCCAGCTGCCGCCTTCGGTCCAGGCGCGGACGCTTCCGGGTATCTACCTGGACGGGTACTCGCGCTCGGCGCTGCTCCCCCTGTACGTGACCACGACCGTTCCGGTCTCCTCTCTCATAACCGCCTGGCTGCAGCAGTCGATCGCCCCGGCAGTCATATTTCTGACCGGCATGATCGCGGTCGTGATCTTCGGCTGGCAGCTGCGCGCCGCGCTGCAGCGGCAACGGCGCTACTCGGCACGGCAGGAATATCTCGCCAGCCACGATACCCTCACCGGCCTGCTGAATCGGGATGCCTTCATGCGTCTGCTGACGCAGAGCATCGCCCATCACCCACGGCAGGCGTTCGCGGTGGTGCTGCTGGACCTGAACCGCTTCAAGGACATCAACGACACGCTCGGCCACGCCATCGGCGACAGCGTGCTGGCGCAGGTGGGTCAGCGGCTGAAGGACTTCATCGACGGCGAGGGATGCGTCGCGCGCCTGGGTGGAGATGAGCTGGTGATCTTCGCCCCGCACGTTCCGGAGGAAGTCGAGACCCTATGCGCCCGGATGCAGGCGTGTCTGGGGAGAACCATCCTCACCGACGGCGTGGAGCTCGATCTCACCGCCAGCATGGGAGCCGCACTCTATCCGCAGGATGCGCAGACGCCCACCGAGCTGCTGCGTTGTGCGGACATCGCCATGTATTCGGCCAAGGGTGACCTCAGACCCTATAGCCGCTATTCCAAGCTGACCGACAGCTTCACTCCGGAGATGCTCGCTCTGAAGAGCGAGTTCGCCAAAGCACTGCGCGAGGGTGGCCTGCGGGTGGTCTATCAGCCGAAGGTGCGTCTGTCCGACGGAGCCCTGATGGGGCTGGAAGCCCTGTCGCGCTGGACCCATCCCACGATCGGGCCGGTGTCGCCCGCGAAGTACGTACACCTGATTGAAAGCACCGAGCTGATCCATCCCCTGACTCAGCTCGTATTGAAGAGCGCCATCGAGCAGATCGCCCGCTGGCGCGCGGTCGGACACAACGTGCCGGTGGCAGTCAACATCAGCGCCAACAACCTGCTGGACCACGCCTTCGTCGACAAGATCGGCGAGCAACTGCAGGCTGCCGCGGTCCCCGCCTACCTGCTGGAGTTGGAAATCACCGAGAGCGCCGTGATGCGTCATCCGGAGACCATGCTCAGGCGGCTGCACGCGATCCGCGAGCTGGGGGTGCGCCTCGCCATCGATGACTTCGGCACCGGCTACGCATCCTTGTCGTATCTGAAGCGGCTGCCGGTCTGTACCATCAAGATCGACAAGACCTTCGTAGTCAACCTCGACTCCGACGAGGCCGATCAGCGCATCGTGCGCAGCTCGATCCAGCTGGCCCACGGTTTCGGCATGACCGTGGTGGCCGAAGGCGTCGAGTCGGAGGCAGTGGCGGCGCTGCTGCGGCAGTACGGCTGTGACCAGGCGCAGGGCTTCCACTTCGCGCGGCCCCAGACCGCGGATGAGTTGGAAAGGAGCAGGATTCAGCCGCGGCCGGGGCCAGCCGCTGACCTTTCGAGCACGGCGGTATTGAGACTTCTGCGGACGCGCTGAGGGGCCGCGGGGCCTTGCGGATGTCTAAGCGCTGATCTGATCGCCGATCGGCAGTCGCCTGAGCCGCCGCCCGGTGGCGGCGAAGATGGCATTGACGAGCGCGGGTGCGACGGTCGGGATGCCCATCTCGCCCGCCCCTGACGGCGGCAACTGCGACTCGATCAGATGCACCTCCACCTCGGGCGCGGCGGCCATGCGCAGCAGCGGGTAGTCGGGGAAGTTCGACTGCTCGATACGCACCTCCTTGACCGTGATCTGGAGATTGAGCGCGGTGGAGAGCCCGTCGATCGTGCCTCCCATGAACTGCGCGTCGAGCCCGAGCGGGTTGACGATCTCGCCGACATCCGCAGCACATACGCAACGCACGACGCTCAGCCCACCCTGCTCCGTGACCGCGACCTCGATGGCGTGCGCCGCATAGCCGCCGTGGGTGAAATGGCCCGCCAGGCCGATGCCGTGGCGCGGCGGCAGCTTTCGACCATAGCCGATCTCGCGCGCCGCGCGGCGCAACACCTGCGCCAGCCGCCCGGTGTGAAACTCAGGTCCACCATGATCGCGATAGCTGAGCTCGCGAGGCTCGCCCAGCAGGCCTAAGCGCAGCGCGAGCGGATCCTGCCCGGCCGCGTGCGCCACCTCATCGAGGAACACTTCCACCGGAAATGCGACGAAGGTCGGCAAGGGAGCGCGCCACCATCCGCGGGCCAGGTCGAGCTCGACCGGCAGAAATTCGGCACGGTAGTTGGCGACGCACCCCGCCGGGAAGCCGTCACGGTCCACACACCCGATCCATTCGGGCTCGTCCTCCATGCCGGCGGCGCGATACTTGCGAGCCGTCGCGGCCACCCGATGCTCCCAGCCGGTCACGCGCCCCTGCGCATCGAGCGTCGCGCTGAGCCGGTGCACTCCGAACGGGCGGTAGAAATCGTTCCGCAGGTCGTCCTCGCGTGTCCACACGACCTTCACCGGCGCGCGCGCCTGCTGTGCCACCAGCACGGCTTCGGCCACGAAATCGCTCTGCAGGCGCCGGCCGAACCCGCCGCCGACGCGCGGCAGACGGATCTCGATGTCGGGGCGCGCCAGGCCGGTCATGTCACTGATCATCCGGGAAGCGCCGCCGGGGCTTTGGAGCGAAGCGATGAGGAGCGCGCGCGTTCCCGTGAGGTCGAGGAGAGCGTGCGGCGGCTCCATGGTGGCGTGCGCAAGCAGCGGCTCCGTGTAGGTGGCCTGGACCACCCGCGCCGCGCCCCGGCGTGCGGCCGCGACATCCCCGTCCTCACGCGCAATCGTGCCCGGCCGTGCCAGCGCCGCGAGCGCCCGCGCCTCGAGCGACGCGGAGGAGTCTGCAGCGCCTGCTGCCGGCTTCCACGTGATGCGCAGCGCCTCGCGGCCACGGCGCGCCGACCAGAAGTCCTCGGCCACCACCGCGACCCCGGCCGCGAGATTGCGCTCGATCGGCGCGCCGGCGCGGGGCCCCGGGATCGGGAACACCTGACGCACCCCGGGCACACGTCGCGCCTGCGTGTCATCGAGCTCGGCGACGCTGCCGTCGAAGTACGGGCAGCGGGCGATGAGCGCCGTCAGCATTCCCGGGACCGAGCCATCCAGGCCGAAGCCGGCGCTGCCGATGACGATGTCGCGCGCATCAGCGACGCGCGTCGGCTGGCCGATGATGCGATAGGCGCCGCGCTCCTTCAGCGGCACGTCGCCCGCAGGCGGCGTGAGACCTGCGGCGCGCTGCGCCAGCTGCGCGTAACTCAACGTTCGTCCGTCGGCATGCACCACCTGGGCCGCGTGCGTGCTCAGGCGCGCCGCGGGCTCGCGCCAGCTCTCAGCGGCGGCCTGAATGAGCAGCCAGCGGGCGCGCGCGCCCGCCTGCCGCAACTCGCCCCAGCCGTCCGGGATGCTGGTGCTGCCGCCCGCACCCTGGGGGCCATAGAGCGACTTGAAACCCGGCGCCTCGCCGCTCGCCACCAGACCGTAGGGCAGCTGCTCGACCGTGACTGCCGACCACGGAACGTCCAGCTCCTCGGCGATCAGCATCGGCAGCGAGGTCCTGACACCCTGGCCGATCTCGCAGCCGCGCGCCCCGATCACGATGCGACCGTCGGGCTCGATGCGCACGAACGCGCCGAGCCGTCCCGCCTCCGCTGCCCCAGGTGTGTCTGCAGTCCCGGCCGCCGCCCCCGCCCACCGCGCCGGGCACAGCGAGACCATGAGCCCGCCCGCCGCGCTCATCGACACCGCGATGAACTCGCGGCGCGAGAGCGGTATGGCGCGGCCGCCGGCGCTCACGCCCGCTCCCCGTTCAGCCGCGCGGCCGCGCGGCGGATCGCGCGGCGGATGCGGGGATAAGTGCCGCAGCGGCACAGATTGGTGAGCGTGGCGATATCCGCGTCGGAGGGCTGCGGCTTGCGCCGCAGCAGGTCCACCGCCGCCATGATCTGGCCGGCCTGGCAGTAGCCGCACTGCGCGACGTCCTCATCGATCCAGGCCTGCTGCACCGGGTGCAGCGTGCTGCCGCGCGCGAGACCTTCGATGGTGGTCACGGTGCGGCCCGCCACGGAATTCATCGGCGTCACGCAGGCACGCACCGCGACCTGGTCGAGGTGCACGGTGCAGGCTCCGCAGTATCCGATGCCGCACCCGAACTTGGTGCCGGTGAGCCGCGCGTGATCGCGCAGATACCACAGCAGCGGCATGCCGGGGTCGCCCGCGAAGCTGACCGGGCGTTGGTTGAGGGTGAGCTCGATCGCCATGTGAGCCTCCAGCCCGCCGGGCGATGATAGGCCCGGGGCGCGACCGGGACGCTGCACTGGCCGCGTGAGCCGGTCGGTTCGTCGCTAAGGCCGTCTGCGCCGGCCGCAAAACGCTTGACGGGCCTGCGCTGGGCCTCTAGAAGGCGCTGAAGCCGCCGCGTGCCAGGGCGGTTGACTTCCCGGGGGACAGCGATGCTCAACAAGTGGCTCGTACCGCTCGTGCTCAGCGTGAGCGCCGGCTTTCCAACACTCTCGCTCTCGCAGGACGCCTCACCACCTGGGATGTGGGACCTCAGCGAGCTCTATCCGACCCCCGCGGTCTTCGACCAGGCGTTGGCGCGCACTCGAGCGGCGGCGGACAAGTTCGAGAGCTATCGGGGCACGCTCGGCAAGAGCGCAGACTCCATGTTCAGCGCGCTCGATGCGATGAGCGCCGCGAATCGCGAAGCGCAGCGTCTCTTCGTCTATGCCTCGCTCAAGTCGGACGAGGATGTCCGCATCAGCGCCAACATCGAGCGCAAGCAGCTGGCGCAGGCCCTCGGCACGGAGCTCGGCGAGAAGACGGCGTGGGTCGCCCCTGAGATCGTGCAGATCGGCGTTGCCCGGGTGAAGACCTTCCTCGCCGCAAACAAGCAGCTGAGAGAGCGCTTCGATTTCTTCCTCGACAACACGCTGCGCGCGGCGCCCCACACGCTGAGCACCGAGTCGGAAGGCGTGCTGGCAATGACGGGCGATGTGCTGGCTCAGCCGGGCACCGTGCACACGCAATTCGAGAACGGTGACTTTCCGGCGCCGACGGTTACTTTCTCGGATGGCCAGAAGATACGACTCGACGAACAGGCCTATGAGAAGTACCGCCAGGCTGCCAACCGGGCCGACCGCAAGCTCGCCTTCGACGAATACTGGAGCACGTGGAAAAAGTACGAAGGCACGGCCGGCGGCCTGCTGACGACGCAGGTCATGGGCGATCACTTCACCGCCCAGGCGCGCAGGTTCGCGAACGCGCTGCAGGCGGCGCAGTTTCCCGACAACATGCCGGAGAGCGTCTATCGGACGCTGGTCGCGGAAGTGCACGCCGCGTTGCCGGCCATGTACCGCTATCTGCGGCTGCGCAAGCGGCAGCTCGGCATCAGCGATGAGCTGCAGTATTACGACGTCTACCCGGCGATGTTCGCGCTGCAGAACCCGCCGAAATTCACCCTGACCGAGTCCGAGCACATCGCGCTCGAGGCGCTGAAGCCCCTTGGGGAGGACTATCTGTCATTGCTGCGCAAGGGATTCGCCTCGCGCTGGATGAATGCCTACCCCCATGAGGGCAAGGCCTCGGGTGCCTACATGAACGGGTCGGCGTATGACGTCCATCCCTACCTGCTGCTGAATCACCAGGACGACTACGACTCGCTGTCGACCCTGGCGCACGAATGGGGACACGCGGTTCACACTCTGCTCGCCGCCAGGGCCCAGCCGTTCGAGAAATCCAATTACTCGACCTTCATCGCCGAGTCCGCCTCGATCGGCAACGAGATGCTGCTCAACGACTACATGGTCGCGCATGCGGCCAACCGCGCGCAAAGACTCCACTATCTCGGGCAGGGCCTGGATTCGATTCGCGGCACGTACTTCCGCCAGGTGATGTTCGCCGAGTTCGAGCTCGCGATTCATGAAGAGCTCGAGAAGGGCAAGGCGCTCTCGGGTGCGCGCATGACCGAGCTGTATTGCGGCCTCCTCAAACAGTACTACGGCGACGCCGAAGGCGTAATGAAGATCGATCCGGCGTACTGCATCGAGTGGGCGTTCGTGCCGCATTTCTACTATGACTTCTATGTCTATCAGTACGCGACCTCCATGGTCGGCGCGGCATACTTCACCGACGCCATTCTCAAGGAAGGCGCCCCCGCTCGCGCCCGGTTCATCCGCATGTTGCAGGCGGGCGGGTCGGATTACCCGTACCAGCTCTACAGGCAAGCCGGCGTCGACATGGCGACGCCAGGACCCTATCGGGCGTTGGCGGCGCGCATGAATCGATTGCTGGATGAGATCGAGGCGCTCGAGAAGCAGTGAGCGCTGACCGCTGCGCGTCAGCGGCCGCGGGCGCCCGCGGCGAGATAGCGCAGCAGATGCCCGACCACATCGCGCGCGTCGTCCTCGGCTCCGATGATGAAGGTCGACTTGCGGCGCCGTAGCACGGGCAATCCCATCGCGTACATGCCGGGGGCCTCCGCCACCACCCCGCCGTCGTGGCGCAGCTCGCCGTTGCGGTCGAGAACCGGCACGTCGAGCCAGCGATAATCGGGACGAAATCCGGTCGCCCACAGGATCGAGCGGATCGCGCCGCTGCGCAGGTCGAGCGACAAGCTTGGGCGTGCCGGTGCGCGGGTCGGCTCGAAACGCTCCGGCGGCCCCACCTCCAGCTCGGGCGCGCGGCTGCGCGCCCAGTCGTCGAACGTGCCGAGCAGGCGGTTCATCTTGAGATCGGCGAGCGCGAACTGATTGGCAAGTCCACCGGAGAAGAGCGCGCGGCCGTCACGTATGGCGCTCAGCCGGCCGACGATCTCGACGCCTGCGGCGCGCAGGATGTTCAAGTCGAGATTCGCGTGCTCGGGCGTGCCGACGAGCTGCGGCGACGGCAGCCGCCGCGCACGCTCGATGTCGTCGATCTCATCGTAGCGCTGGCTCCAGACGCCGGACGCCTCCATCCACCAGAGCACGTCCCGGCCGCGATAGTTGCGCGGCAAACGCACGTGCTCGCCGACCGCCAGCGTCACCGGGCGGCCCGAACGCTGGATCTCATCGGCGAGCTGTGCGCCGGTGGCCGAGGCGCCGACCACCAGCACGCCCCCCGGGGGGAGCTGCTGCGGGTTGCGGTATTCGAAGGGTGTGAGGCAGGAAATTTCCGCCGGCACGGCCGCGCGCACCGCAGGCACGATCGGTGTGTTGGCGGCGCCGCTGGCGAGCACCACGCAGCGGCAGCTGAGCTCGCCCCGGTCGGTCGCAAGCCGATAGCCGCCGTCGGCGCGCCTGACTGACGTGACAGTGGTGTGCGTGCGTACCGGCGCCGAGCACGCCGCGGCAAACCCCGCGATGCGCTCGATCACCTCGGGCATCGTCATGAAGCCGTCGGGATCGGTTCCGTCGTAGGGATATCCCGGCAGCCGGCTCTGCCAGTTCGGCGTCAGCAGGCGCAGCGAATCCCAGCGCTCGCGGCGCCAGGAGTTGGCCACCTCACCCCGCTCGAGCACCACATGGTCGATCGAGTGCTCGCCGAGGATCCGGCTGGTCGCCAGCCCGGCGTGGCCGGCGCCTATGACGACCGTCGTGAGACGTTCGATGGTGAGTCCGCCGCGCGCGCCGCAATCAGCGCTTTACGACCTCGACCGTCACGTTGGTCGGATTGGTGACGATGTCATACACGGCGGAGCGCTTCTGCGACTGCGCGACCAGCGCCTCGATGTCCTCCTTCGAGGCGTCGGCGTCGATATGGAAGGTCACCTTGATGTCGTCGTAACCGTTGCGCACGTTGCTGTCGATGCCGAGGATGCCGTAAAGGTTCATCTTGCCCTCGAGCTTCGCCTCCACCGAGCGCAGCTGGATGCCGCGGTTCTGCGCCACCGCGGCCACGCCGGCCGTGAGGCAGCTCGCCAGCCCCACGAGCACCAGCTCGACCGGGGTAGCGCCGTGATCCTCGGAGGCAAAGATCTCCGGGTGATCGGTCTCGAAGGAGAACTCGGTCTTGTGCGCTTGCTCTTCTCCCAAACCGCGAAATCCCCGCACCGTCGAATGGGCATGGGTGCCGTTCTGCCACTTGCAGGAGGCGCGCCAGGTGAACTCGGCGGCCGCGGGCGCGTTCCGCAACGCTTCCCTGGCGTCGAGCAGCGCCTGGACGTTGACACCATTGTTGACACCGTTATTGACACTGGGCTGTGCCATGTTTGTATCTCCGGAATGACTGGCGGAACGTCCCGCCGCGGGCTCTCACGCGAGTGCCGGGGAACCGAGGCTACGCTCCGGCACCCGAGCGTACAAGCGGCTTGGGGCGGGCACCATGACTTATCGGTTATGAGCCCGTCACCTGCGGTAATTGGAGGCGCCGCAACGGAAGCCTATGATCGGTCAGCGTCCTTCGCGCCTAAGGAGCCGCGTCCGTGGAAGCATCGCGTCATTTCGGCTTCGAGACCCGTCAGGTCCACGCCGGCCAGCGTCCGGATCCGAATACCGGCGCGCGCGCGGTGCCGATCTTTCAGACCACGAGCTACGTCTTCGAGGACCCGGCATCCGCCGCCGCGTACTTCAATCTCCAGGAGTACGGCAATACCTACTCGAGGATCATGAACCCGACGGTGGCGGTGTTCGAGGAGCGCATCGCGAGCCTCGAGGCGGGCTGCGGCGCCGTGGCATTCGCGAGCGGGCTGGCCGCGCAGGCCGCGGCGCTCTTCACGCTCCTCACGCCCGGCGATCATATCGTCTCGTCGGCGGCGCTCTACGGCGGCACCGTCAACCAGTTCAAGCACCTGCTCCGCAAGCTCAACGTGGAGCTGACCTGGGTCGATCCCGACGACCTCGATGCCTGGAAGGCCGCGGTGCGCAAGAGCACCAAGGCGTTCTTCGGTGAGACGATCGGCAACCCCGGCGGCAACGTGCTCGACATCGCCGGCGTCGCCGCCATCGCGCACGG
>DASPOP010000159.1:0-5103 GCA_035625955.1 Steroidobacteraceae bacterium
TGCCTGATCGAGCTTGACCTGCCGGTATCGATCGGCTCTATTGCCGCTTCAATTTCTTCGGTCCCGGGGGTCGCCTGATGCGTAAGGCCTGGCGGATTGCGGGGTGGACTGCGCTCGTGCTCGTCGCGGCGCTCGCCTACGCCTCCTACCGCATCGTGTGGGGCAAGCCCTTCACCATCAACCTGCTCGCGAACCGCCAGGCGCTCGAGTTTCTGATGCGCAATCCCGAGATGTTCACGGCAGTCGGTCTCACCGACGGCTCGATCTTCGATCACCATTCCGACAAGCTCGCCCCGTACACGCTGCGCCAGCGCGATGAGGACTACGCGCAGCTCACGCGCTTCCTCGCGGAGGTGCGCGCCTTCGACCGGGGCACCTTAAGCCGCCAGGATCAGATCACCTACGACATCCTCGTCGATCAGTACGAGACCGGGCTCGCCTTCAGGCGCTTCGCCTGGCTGCAGGGCGACGAGCTCTATCCCGTGAGCCCCATGTTCGGCGTCGAGGTGGAGCTCTCGAGCTTCATGCAGACCACGCACGTGGTCAGCAACGACAAGACCGCGCGCAACTACGTCAGGCGTCTCGAGGCCATGGGGGAGAAGCTCGACCAGGTGACCGCCGCGATGCAGCGCCAGGCGAGCGCCGGTGTGGTGCTCCCGCCGTCGCTCCTCGAGCGCTCCCTCACCGTCATCCACGACACGGTGAGCGCGCAGCCTGCGGACAACGCGCTGGTCACCTCGTTCGTCACGCGGATGAACCGGGTGGAATCCCTCGACGGCGCGGCTAAGCAGCAGCTCGCGAGCCAGGCGGCGGAGGCGGTCAGGTCGCGGATCTATCCCGCCTACGCCCGCATGAGCGCGGCGCTCGAGGCCCTGAGGCCCGCGGCCGCCACCCAGGGCGCGGGCGTCGACCGGCTGCCCGACGGCGCGGCCTACTATGCGCTCGAGCTCAGGCAGAACACCACGACCGACTACACGCCCGGGCAGGTGCATGAGCTCGGACTCTCCGAGGCCGCGCGCATCACGCGCGAAATGGACCAGCTGCTCGCGGCCGTGGGGCTGACGGCCGGGAGCGTCGGCGAGCGCATGGCGGCGCTCGGGAAGGATCCGCGCTTTCTCCTGCCGGACGACGACGCGGGCCGCAGACAGGCGCTCGAGCGCTACCAGCAGATCCTCGACGAGATTGCCGCACGCATGCCCGAATACTTCCGCACCCTGCCGGGAAAGCGCCTCACGGTCGAGCGCGTGCCGGCGTCACAGGAAAAGGGCACCTCGGGAGCGTATTACCAGCAGGCCGCGATGAATGGCTCGCGCCCCGGCATCTTTTTCGCGAACTTGAGGGACATGAGCGAAGTACCGACCTGGAGCATGAAGACCCTCGCCTACCACGAGGGCATTCCCGGACACCATCTGCAGATATCGACGGCGCTCGGGCTCAAGGATCTGCCGCTGATCCGCCAGCAGACGCTGTACGCCGCGTACGCCGAGGGCTGGGCACTGTACGCCGAGCAGCTCGCCGCCGAGATCGGCATGTACAAGGACGACCCGTGGGGCAATCTCGGGCGGCTGCAGCTCGAGCTGCTGCGCGCCGCGCGGCTGGTCGTCGACACCGGCATCCACGCTCAGGGCTGGACCCGCGAGCAGGCGATCTCCTACATGGTCGCCACTACGGGGAAGGCGCAGGCCGAGGTCGCCTCGGAGGTGGAGCGCTACATGGCCATGCCGGGCCAGGCGTGCGCCTACAAGGTCGGCGAGCTCAAGATCCTCGAGCTGCGCGCCAAAGCGCAGACGGCACTCGGACCCAGGTTCAACCTCAAGGACTTCCACAGCGTGATCCTCGAAAACGGCGGCGTGCCGCTCACGCTCCTCGAGCAGCTGGTCGACGAGTGGATCGCACGCACGCGAGGCACCCCATGACGTCCCGCCGGCGCGAGTCGCCCCGGGCCGCGGCCGCCAGCCAGCCGCCGCGGTCCACCCGTTATCGCCATCTCGTCAACCCGTTCGAGCCGGTGCGGATCTTCTCCGAGGACCAGGTCGAAAGCATGCACCTCGCCGCGCTCGGCATCCTCGAGCGCTTCGGGATGCGCGTGCTGTCGCCGCGTGGACGAACCCTGCTGGCCGCGGCCGGCGCCGCGGTCGACGAGGCGACGCAGATGGTGCGGCTCGATCCGGCCATGGTGACCGCGGCGCTCGCCACCGTTCCCCGCGAGGTGAACCTGGTGGCGCGCAACCCCGAGCGCACCTGCCGGGTGGGCGGCCGCAACGTCATCTTCGCGCCGGTCGCGGGGCCCCCGAGCGTGAACGATCTCGAGCGCGGCAAGCGCACCGGCACGCTCGCGGACTACCGCGACCTGGTGCGCCTGGCACAGGCCTTCGACGTGATCCACGTGCTCGGCCAGATGACCGAGCCCGGCGATGCGCCGGTGCACGAGCGCCATCTCGACACGACGCTGGCGCAGCTCACCCTCGGCGACAAGCCACTCAACGTCTACAGCCGCGGAGCGGGACAGCTCGGCGACTGCTTCGCGATGCTGCGTATCGCGCACGGGATCGATGAGGACACCTTCCGCCGCGAGCCGCGCTGCTACAGCATCTGCAACACCAACTCACCGCTGCAGCTCGACCTGCCGATGACCGACGGCATCATCGAGTTCGCCCTCAACGGGCAGCTGATGATCGTCACCCCGTTCACGCTCGCCGGCGCGATGGCGCCGATCACCATCGCGGGTGCCCTGACGCTCGCGCATGCCGAAGCCCTGTTCGGCATCACGCTCTCGCAGCTCGCGCATGCCGGCGCCCCGGTCATGTATGGCAGCTTCACCTCGAACGTGGACATGAAGTCGGGCTCACCCGCCTTCGGCACACCCGAGTACGCCAAGGCGGCTTTCGGCGCCGGGCAGCTCGCGCGCCGCATCGGCGTGCCGTGGCGCTGCTCGAGCGCGACCGCGGGCAACGCCCCCGACGCGCAGGCCGTCTACGAGGCGCAGATGAGCCTGTGGGGAGCGCTGCTCGGCGGCTGCCACTTCGTGCTGCATGCCGCCGGCTGGCTCGAGGGCGGCCTCACCGCCTCCTACGAGAAATTCATCCTCGACGTGGAGATGCTGCAGATGTTCGCCGAGCTCTTCCAGCCGGTGCCTGCCTCGACCGACGACATCGGCATCGAGGCGGTCGCGGAAGTCGGCCCGGGCGGGCATTTCTTCGCCGCCGCCCACACCATGCAGCGCTACCGGGATGCGTTCTACAGCCCGCTGGTCTCCGATTGGCGCAATTACGGCCAGTGGTTCGACGACGGCGCGAAGACCGCCACCCAGCGGGCGGGCGCCGTCTGGCGCAAGACGCTCGCCGCCTTTCAGCCGCCGGCCATGGATCCGGCCGTCACGGAAGCGCTCGAGGCATTCGTCGCGCGCCGCCGCGCGGAGGGCGGTGCCCCGCCCCAGACCTGATTTTGGCGACGGCGCAGCCGGCAAAAACCACGCTTTTTGCCGGCGGCCGACGAAGTAATGTCCGGCAAGAGCGCCGCAGGCGACTCTTGCCCAGTCCGAAGAACCTCAGCGGACCCGCAGCACGATCTTGCCGAGCACGTGCCCTGCGGCCATGCGCTCCTGGGCTTTGCCGGCCTCCGCGAGCGGAAACTCCGCCGCGATCGGCACTTCGAGCTTCGCGGCGACGATCGCCCGGTTGAGCCGCTCGTACTCCTCAGGTCCGGTGAGCGCGTTGTAGCTCACGACCGGCACACCGGCGGGCGCTTTGGGCTCCGGGTGCACGCCCTCGGGAAAAGCTACCCGTCCGCCGGGCTTCAGCGCCTGAATGCAGGTCTCGAGCGCATCGCCGCCCGCGAGCGCCAGCAACGCATCGACTCCGCCGGGCGCGAACTCGCGTGCGGCGGCGCGGATGTCGCCGTGCCGCCCATCCACGGCGGCGCCCGCACCCAGGCGCCTGACAAAGCTCACGCCATCCTCGCCCGACGCGGTAGCGAGCACTTTCGCGCCGCGCAACCTGGCAAACTGCAGCGCGAGGCTGCCGACCGCACCCGAGGCGCCGTGAATGATGAGGGTCTCGCCGGGCTTGATGTGCAGGGCGTCGTCGATTCCCTGCAGCGCGGTGAGCGCCGACACCGCCATCGCGCCCGCGTCCTTGAGATGCATGCCGGCCGGGACGTGTGCGACCGCCTTCGCCGGCAGGGCGACATATTCGGCGTAGAAGCCGCCTTTAGGATTGTCCCAGGCGTAGGCGTACACCGCATCGCCCACTCTGAAGCCGCGCACCGCGGCGCCGACCGCGGCAACGGTGCCCGCCCCGTCGACGCCGAGTACGACGGGGAACGTCTGGTTCTTCCAGTAATCGAGGCGTTCACGCACGTCGACGTCCCAGGGGCCCACGCCCACGGTGTCGAGCGCGACGAGCACATCATCCGGCCCAGGCTTCGGCACCGGCAGCTGGTGCAGTGTCAGAACCTCAGGTCCCCCCTTGCGATCGATGGCGGCCGCCCGCATGGTCGCCGGCACGGCGCCGCCGCCGTCGCCCGCCTCGGCAACGGCAAGCCCGGTGGCGAGCCACGCAAGCAACATCATCCCCGCGACGCGTATTCCTGTCATAGCCGCCAACTCCCTCTGCCGTGGCGAGCCGCAATCATACGTTCGCTGCCGCGCGCGCGGCACGCTCTGGCGCGCACATCGGCCGCGCCCCGCACACCGTTTGACGCGCGTCAGCCGCTTGCGGCGGGTTTGCGCCGGTACTCGCGATCGAACAGCGCCTCGAGCTCCGCACTCACGCCGCGCATGGGATCGACGACCGCCTTGGCCCAGTCGAAGTACTCGCGCCGGCGCTCGAGCGACCAGCCGGTGGGCGGAGAGACGACCATGTCGTGCAGGTTGCAGATCTTGTCGGCGAGCTTCACCAGCTTGGCCGGGCGGCTCAAATGCGCGGCGTGCTCGATCTGCAGCCGTTTGCGCTCGGCCTGCGGCAAAGTCTTGTCGTCGGTCACCTCGCGCACGATGTCCGCCACCTCCTTGCCGAAGGCGCGCTCAATGTCCTCGAAGCTGGTGGCGGTGTCCTCGACCGTGTCGTGCAGCAGCGCCGCCATGAGCAGCGCCGGATCGCGCTC
>DASPOP010000160.1:0-2209 GCA_035625955.1 Steroidobacteraceae bacterium
CGGAGGACCCGCCTGAGCGCAGGCGGCACGCGGCGTGAGAACCGCGCCGCCGCTGAGCGCGGCGATGGCAATGAGCGACAGGCGGTTCACGGATTGGGCTAGTCTAACCCGATGAGCCGACGAACGCCGGGGTACACGGCCACATCCGCCAAGCCACGCTGCCGCTGGGCACGGGACGCCGACGCGCAGATGCAGCGCTACCACGACGAGGAATGGGGCCGGCCGGCGCACGACGAGCGGGGGCTTTTCGAGATGTTGATTCTCGAGGGCGCGCAGGCGGGCCTCTCCTGGTCGACGATCCTTCACAAGCGCGCCGGCTACCGCCGCGCCTTCGCGCGCTTCGCTCCGCGCACGGTGGCACGCTTCGATGCGCGGCGCCGCGCCGCGCTGATGCGCGATCCCGGCATCGTGCGCAATCGGCTCAAGATCGACGCCACGGTCACCAACGCGCGCGCCTTCCTCGCGGTGCAACGCGAGTTCGGCTGCTTCGACCGCTACCTCTGGGCTTTCGTCACCGGCAAGCCGGTGGTCACTCACCGCCGCGGCGGCAGGCTGCCGGCGCGCACCGCGCTCAGTGACCGCATCTCCCGGGATCTCGCGCGGCGCGGCTTCCGCTTCGTCGGCACGACGATCATCTATGCCTATCTGCAGGCCGTCGGGGTCGTCGACGACCACGAGTTCGACTGCTTCCGCGGCGGCCCGGCCTGAGGCTGCGGCGGTGCGTGGCCTCGGCCCGGCGCTCCCAGTAGCCTTAAGCGTCGAGCGCCTCTTAAGATAGCGATCCTTTTCAACCGGTACGGGACAAACAACGTATGAAAGCTCTCCTTGCCCTTGCAGCCACGGCGGCGCTCTCGGCCGGCGCGGCCTACGCCGACTGCCCCTACCCCCCTGCCCCCGACAAGGTCCCGGACGGCGCGACCGCCACGATGCAGGACATGCTCGCCGGACAGAAGGCGGTCGGCGAATACAACAAGGCCATCAACGACTACGTGGCGTGCATCGACAAGGAGCTCGAGGACGCGCTCGCCAAAGCCGGTGACAAGATCAAGCCGGAGCAGAAGGCCGACATGACGCGCATTGCGAACCAGAAGCACAACGCCGCCATCGACCAGCTGCAGAGCGTCGCGGATCGCTTCAACGAACAGGTGAAGGTCTTCAAGGCCAAGTCCGCGGACGCCAAGAAGCCCTGAGTGCTCACGCCCGTTGAAGCCGATGCGCTGATCGGGCAGCGCCTGCAGTGCCTGCCGATCGAGTCGCTGCCGCTCACGCAGTGCGCCGGCGCCGTGCTGCGCGAGAATATCTACGCCGAGCGTGACCAGCCGCCCTTCGACCGCGTGGCCATGGACGGCATCGCGCTCGACAGCCGCGCGGTGGCCGCGGGCCGGCGCGCGTTCCGCGTGCAGGCGACGCAGGCGGCCGGCGATCCGCCGCTCACCCTCGCCGCGGACAGCGCCTGCATCGATGTCATGACGGGTGCGGTGCTCCCGGCAGGCTGCGACAGCGTCGTGCCGGTCGAGGAGCTCACCGTGACCGACGGCGAGGCGGTGCTCGGCGCCGCGGTGCGCGCCGAGCCGTGGCAGAACGTGCACCGGCGCGGCACCGACACCCGCCAGGGGACGTTGCTGGTGACGGCGGGTACGCGGCTGCGCGCGCCGGAGATCGCCATCGCTGCCGGGGCCGGCATGGCGCGCATCCGCGTCAGCAGCCAGCCGATGCTCGCCGTGATCTCGACCGGCAACGAGCTGATCGAGCCCGGCGAGCCGGTGCTCGCCCATCAGGTGAGGCGCTCCAACGCCTACGCGATCGTGAGCGCGCTGCGCGAGCACGGCTTTCAGCGCGTAGCGGACGATCACATCCAGGACGATGCCGAAGAGCTGCGCGAGCGGCTGAGGTTTCACCTCGAGACGCACGACGTGCTGGTGTTGTCGGGTGGCGTCTCCATGGGCAAGTTCGACCTCGTGCCGCAGGTGTTGGAGGAGCTCGGCGTGCACGCGATCTTTCACAAAGTGGCGCAGCGGCCCGGCAAGCCCCTGTGGTTCGGCGTGGCGCCCTCGGGAGCGGCCGTTTTCGGACTGCCGGGCAATCCCGTCTCGACCCTGGTATGTCTCAGCCGCTACGTGCTGCCGGCGCTGTTCGCGAGCCTCGGCCACAAGCCGCTGCCGGCGGAGCGCCTCGCGCTCGGCGCACCGGTCACCGTCAATGCGCCGCT
>DASPOP010000161.1:0-13653 GCA_035625955.1 Steroidobacteraceae bacterium
CCCCTGATCGCCGGCGCCCTGCTTGCGCTCGTCCTTGCGGTCGACGCCCTGGGCGATATCGGGGGACTGCTTGCCGATGATGTTGAGGACGCCGCAGCTCGCGCCGTCGAAGCCCATGTCGGAGGTGTTGTAGCCGATGTCGAGCACCGTCTTGCGCACCAGCGCTTCGACGTCGACCCAGGCCGACGTCGTGACCTCGCCCGCCAGGATCACCACGCCGGTCTTGACGAGCGTCTCGCAGGCGACGCGGCCGCGCGGATCGTCCTTGAGGATCGCGTCGAGCACCGCATCCGAGATCTGGTCGGCGACCTTGTCCGGGTGGCCCTCGGAGACGGACTCGGAGGTGAAGAGATAGGCGTTCGACATCTGACGGGCTTCCTGTGCGTGCGTCCTGCCAAAGCGATCAGTTTAACCCAGATGGGCGGGGTGCCGCTGCCGCCATCGCCGCCGCCAGGCGCTCATCGAACAGTGCACGGGTGAAATGATGGTTCTGAGTGCCGCGCGACTCGATCTTGATGGCCCCCATGAGCGAGGCAATATGTCCGGTGGTGCGCCAGTCGAGCCCGTGCAGCAGACCGTGGATCAGTCCGGCGCGGTAGGCATCGCCGCAACCGGTGGGGTCGACCACGGCGCGCACCGGCGCGCTCGGGATCCCGACGGCGCCCTCGCGCGTGTGGATCGTGGAGCCGGCCGCGCCGTGCGTGACGATGAGGGCGGAGAGCCGCTGCACCAGAGCGGCGGCGGTCCAGCCGGTTTTCTGCTGCACCAGCTGCCACTCGTAGTCGTTGAGCGTGATCCAGGTGGCCTGCGCGACGAAGCGCTCGAGATCCTCGCCGCCGAACATGGGCAATCCCTGTCCGGGATCGAAGATGAAAGGGATGCCCGCCGCCGCGAACTGCTCGGCGTGCCGGATCATGCCCTCGCGCCCGTCGGGGGCCACGACGCCGATCGCCACGTCGCGCGCGTCGGCAACCTGGTTGAGGTGCGAGTGCTGCATTGCACCGGGATGGAACGCCGTGATCTGGTTGTCGTCCAGGTCGGTGGTGATGAACGCCTGGGCGGTGAGCTCCGACTCGACGGTGCGGACGTGATCGGCCGGCACCCCACTCCTCTTCATCCATTCGTGATACGGGCCGAAGTCGCGCCCGACCGTAGCCATCGGGTAGCCCAAGTCGCCGAGCAGCGCGAGGTTGTAGGCGATGTTGCCCGCGCAGCCGCCGTACTCCCGGCGCAGCTGCGGCACCAGGAACGAGACGCTCAACATGTGAATCTTGTCGGGCAGGATGTGATTGGCGAAGCGGTCGCCGAACACCATGATGGTGTCGTAGGCGAGCGAGCCGCAGATCAGCGCCCGGCCGCGGGCCGGGGACGTCACGTCTTGGCGCCCGGCGCGGCAGCGACGGACTTCGGTTGCGCGGCCGCCGGTGCGGCGCTTCCCGGGGCCTTGCTCGCCTCGTAAAGCAGCGCCACGGCACTCCTGGCGACGTCGGAGAGCCCCGCGCCCGAGCGCTCCTGGTAATACTTGAGCATCTGCGCCCGCATGCGCGGGTCCCAGAAGCGCTTGAGGTGACTCGCCACGTCGCGCGCGGCCTGCTCGCCGGTCGCGCCGGAGAAGAAGTCGCCGATCTCGTTGGCCATCTTGATGAGCAGGTCGATGTTCATGTCGCTTCGGTCAGCCGCTGCGGATGCGCGTATACGACGTGCTGGTCGCGCCGCGCGAAGGCAACCAGTGTAACTCCGGTGCGCTGCGCGAGCCGCACCGCGAACGCCGTTGGGGCCGAGAGCGCCGCCAGGAACGGAATGCCGACGGTGCCGCACTTCTGCACCATCTCGTAGCTCGCACGGCTGGTGATCAGCATATAACCCGCGGCGAGGTCCGCGCCGCCGCGCGTCAGCGCGCCGATGGTCTTATCCAGCGCGTTGTGCCGCCCGACGTCCTCGCGCACCAGGCGGATGCCCTCTCCCGGCACGACCCAGGCGGCGGCGTGCACGCTGCCGGTACGGGCGTTGATCGGCTGCAGCTGCGAGAGCTGCTCGATGGCCGCGTGCAGGCCCGCGACCGTGACCTCGACGCCGGCCGGCACGGGCGCGGGATCGCGGATCGCGTCCGCGGCGCTCTCGGCGCCGCACAGGCCACAACCGGTGCGGCCGGTGAGGTTGCGGCGGCGTTGCAGCAGCTGCGTGAAACGCTCCCACGCGACGGTGACGTGCACGTCCACGGAAGCGGCGCCGCGGCGCACCTCGACGCCGCGGATCTCATCAGCGCGCGCCACCAGCCCCTCACTCAACGTGAAGCCCACCGCGTAGTCCTCGAGATCGGCCGGCGTCGCCAGCATCACCACGTGCGGCACATCGTGATACACGAGCGCCACCGGCATCTCCTCGGCGACCAGGTCGGTGGTGTGCGTGGTGGCGCCGCGCGACCAGCGGTCGACGCTGACCTGCGCGCTGACGCCTTCCGGCGGTGTGGGTTGTGCTGCCATCACCGCAGATTCATCGGCACCGCGTCCGCTCAGGCGGGCGCCTTGTCCGGCGCGCGCTCCTTGTGGCCCTGCCGCGGCAGCGAGCGCTCTTCCGCGGCGCGCTTCTGCCAGGCTTCCTTCTGGTTGACGAACACCACCTCGACGGCGGTCACCTTGTACTCCGGGCAGTTGGTGGCCCAGTCCGAGTTCTCGGTGGTGACGACGTTGGCGTTGGTCTCCGGGAAGTGGAAGGTGGTGTACACCACGCCCGGGGCGATCCGCGTCGAGATCTTCGCGCGCAGCACCGTATTGCCGGCGCGGCTGGTGAGCCCCACCCAGTCGCCGTCGCCGATGCCGCGCACCTCGGCGTCGTGCGGATGGATCTCGAGCACATCCTCGGCGTGCCACACGACGTTGCCGGTGCGGCGCGTCTGCGCGCCGACGTTGTACTGCGTGAGGATGCGGCCGGTGGTGAGGATCAGCGGGAAGCGGCTGGTGACCTTCTCACTCGTCGGTACGTACTCGGTCGCCCAGAACTTGCCCTTGCCGCGCACGAACTGGCCGACGTGCATCGTCGGCGTGCCCTCGGGGTGCTCATCGTTGCACGGCCACTGGACACTGCCGAGGCGTTCGAGCTTCTCGAATGTCATGCGGGTGAAAGTCGGCGTGAGCCGCGCGATCTCCTCCATGATTTCGCTCGCGTGCTTGTAGGGCATCGGGTAGCCGAGCGCCTCGGACAGCAGGCAGGTGATCTGCCAGTCGGCGTAGCCGGCGAGCGGCTCCATCACCTTGCGCACCAGCGACACGCGCCGCTCGGCGTTGGTGAAGGTGCCGTCCTTCTCGAGGAACGAGGAGCCCGGCAGGAACACGTGGGCGAACTTGGCCGTCTCGTTGAGGAACAGGTCCTGCACCACGCAGCACTCGAGCGCTTCCATCGCCGCGCTGACGTGATGCGTGTTGGGATCGGACTGCACGAAATCCTCGCCCTGCACATACATGCCCTTGAAGGTGCCATCGAGCGCCGCCTCGAACATGTTGGGGATGCGCAGACCCGGCTCGGACTGCAGCGCGACGCCCCAGGCGTCCTCGAAAGCCTTGCGCACCACCGGGTCCGACACGTGGCGGTAGGCGGTGAACTCGTGCGGGAACGATCCCATGTCGCACGAGCCCTGCACGTTGTTCTGCCCGCGCAATGGGGAGACGCCGACGCCCTCGCGGCCGAGGTTGCCGGTGGCCATGGCGAGATTCGCGATCGCCATGACGGTCGTCGTGCCCTGGCTGTGCTCGGTCACGCCGAGACCGTAGTAGATGGCGCCGTTGCCGGCCTCGGCATAGAGGCGCGCCGCGCGGCGCACGCGCCCGGCGGGCACGCCGGTGATGCTCTCGGAGGCCTCGGGCGAGTTGCGCGGCTCGGCGACGAACGCCTTCCACTTCGCGTAAGAGTCCGCCTCGCAACGCTCCGCCACGTAGGCTTCCTTGGTCAGTCCTTCGGTCACCACCACGTGCGCGAGCGCATTCATGAGCGCGACGTTGGTGCCGGGCTTCAACTGCAGGTGCTCGTCCGCCTCGACGTGCGGCGAGCGCACCAGCCCCGTCTCGCGCGGATCGACGATGATGAGCCTGGCGCCCTGGCGCAGGCGCCGCTTCATCTGCGAGGCGAACACCGGGTGCCCGTCGGTCGGGTTGGCGCCGATGATCATGATGGCGTCCGCCTTCATGACCGAGTCGAAGGCCTGCGTGCCGGCGGACTCGCCCAGCGTGTTCTTGAGTCCGTAGCCGGTCGGCGAATGACACACGCGCGCGCAGGTGTCGACGTTGTTGTTGCCGAAGGCCGCGCGCACCAGCTTCTGCACCAGGAAGGTCTCCTCGTTGGTGCAGCGTGAGGAGGTGATGCCGCCGATCGAGTCACGGCCGTATTTCGCCTGGATGCGCTTGAACTCGCTCGCGGCGTAGCCGATCGCCTCCTGCCACGAGACCTCGCGCCAGTCGTCGCGGATGGTCTTGCGGATCATCGGCTTCAGCTGCCGGTCCGGGTGCGTGGCGTAGCCCCAGGCGAAGCGACCCTTGACGCAGGCGTGACCATGGTTGGCACCGCCGTCACGGTCGGGCGCCATGCGCACCACCTCGGTATCGACTCCCTCGCCCTGCACCTCCGCCTTGAAGCTGCAGCCGACGCCGCAGTAGGCACAGGTGGTCTTCACGGCACGCTCGGGGGCGCCGAGCCCGATGATCGACTTCTCGGTGAGCGCGGTGGTCGGACAGGCTTCCACGCAGGCGCCGCAGGAGACGCACTCCGACTCGAGGAACGGCTGGTCCTGGCTCGCCGCCACCTTGGAGCCGAAGCCGCGGCCCTGGATGGTGAGCGCGAAGGTCCCCTGAATCTCGTCGCAGGCCCGCACGCAGCGCGAACAGACGATGCAGGCATTCGGGTCGAAGGTGAAGTAGGGATTGCTCTCATCCTTCGCCTGACCCTGGTGACGTTTGCCGTTGGCGTACGGGGTCGACCTCACGCCGAGCTTGTGCGCCATGGCGTGCATCTCGGTGCGCGCCTCCACGTCGCCCGGCTGGCGCTCGATGGGGTAGTCGGAGAGATAGAGCTCCATCACGCTGCGGCGCAGCTGCGTGAGCTGCGGCGATTCGGTGCGCACCTTCATGTTGGGCGCCACCGTGGTGGTGCAGGACGCGGGGTAGCCCTTGCGCCCGTCGACCTCGCACAGGCACAGGCGGCAGGAGCCGAAGGCCTTGAGCGTGTCGGTGGCACAGAGCTTCGGTACCTCGACGCCCGCGAGCGCCGCGGCGCGCATGATGGAGGTGCCCTCCGGTACCGTGACCGGGCGGCCGTCGATCTCGACGGTCACACTGCCGGTCGCATCGGCGGGCTCGGGGGTTCCGAAGTCTTCGTAATCTATCGCGTACATGTGTTCCGCCTCGGTGCGCTACGCCGGACTATTGCCGGGTGCGCGCGCGAAAATCTTGCCTGAAATGTCTGAGTGCGCTCTGCACGGGGAACGGCGCCATGCCGCCGAGGCCGCAGAGCGACCCCTGCACCATGGTCTCGCACAGCTCCTCGAGCAGCTGCACGTTGCGCTCGCCGTCCGTGCCCGCGAGTATGCGGTCGATGACCTCGACGCCGCGCGTCGAGCCGATGCGGCACGGCGTGCACTTGCCACAGGATTCGATGGCGCAGAACTCCATCGCGTAGCGCGCCATGCGCGCCATGTCGACGGTGTCGTCGAACACCACGATGCCGCCGTGCCCGAGCAGCGCGCCGATGCCGGCGAGCGCCTCGTAGTCAACCACGGTGTCGAACTGCGACGGCGGCACGTAGGCGCCGAGCGGACCGCCGACCTGCACGGCGCGGATCGGCCTTCCCGAGGCGCTGCCGCCGCCGTAATCGTAGAGCAGCTCGCGCAAGGTGAGGCCGAAGGCGCGCTCGACCAGCCCGCCGCGCTTGATGTTGCCCGCGAGCTGGATGGGGAGCGTGCCGCGCGACTTGCCGACCCCGAAGTTGGCGTAGGCCTCGGCGCCGTGAACCATGATCCAGGGGACGGAAGCGAGCGTCACCACGTTGTTGACGATGGTGGGCTGGCCGAACAGCCCCTTGATGGCCGGCAGCGGCGGACGCACGCGCACCTCGCCGCGCTTGCCCTCGAGACTTTCGAGCATCGAGGTCTCTTCGCCGCAGATGTAGGCGCCGGCCCCGAGCCGCACCTCGAGATCGAAGCGTCGACCCGAGCCGGCCACGTCGGCGCCGAGATAACGCGCCTGGTAGGCCGCCGCGATCGCGGTCTTGAGCGCGCGGTGTGCGTGCGGGTACTCGGCGCGCAGATAGATGTAGCCTTGGGTGGCACCGACCGCGATAGCGGCGATCGTCATGCCCTCGATCAGCGTGAACGGATCACCCTCCATCAGCATGCGGTCGGAGAAGGTGCCGGAGTCGCCTTCGTCGGCGTTGCAGGTGACGTACTTCGGCGCGCTCCGCTGATCGAGCACCGTCTTCCACTTGATGCCGGTGGGAAACGCCGCACCGCCGCGCCCGCGCAGGCCCGAGGCCGTGATCGCCTGCACCACCTCAGCGCCCGCCATGGAGAGCGCGCGGGCGAGTCCCTGGTAGCCGCCGTGCTGCACATAATCAGCGACGCTCGCCGGGTCGACGATGCCGACGCGCTCGAAGGTCAGGCGCTGCTGGCCGGAGAACCAGGGGATGTTGTCGGGGGGACCGAGCAGCAGGGGGTGCTTGCCACCCTTGAGAAAATCGGCCGCGAAGAGTCCCGGAACATCCGCAGCAGTGACCGGGCCGTAGGCGATCCTGCCGGCCGCCGTCGTGACTTCCACGAGCGGCTCGAGCCAGTAGGCGCCGCGCGAGCCATTGCGAGTGAGCTCGAGCGCCGCACCGCGCCGCGCAGCCTCCTGAGAGATGGCTCGGGCAACCTCATCCGCGCCGACCGAGGTGGCGCCGGCATCACCGGGAACGTAGACGCGCACCGTCATGGGCGCTTCGCCTGCTCGGCGATGAGCGCATCGAAGCGCTCGGGCGTCACGCGGCCGTGCAGCCGGCCGTCGATCATGGCCGCGGGCGAGCAGGCGCAGTTGCCGAGACAGTAGATGGGCTCGAGCGTGAAGCGGCCGTCGGAGGTCGTGCCGTGAAAATCGACGCCGAGCCGCCGGCGGGCGTGGGTGGCGAGCGCCTCGGCGCCCTGCGACTGGCAGGCCTCGGCCTGACAGAGGCTGATGGTGTGCTGGCCCGCGGGGCTGTCGCGGAAGAAGTGATAAAAGGTGACGACCCCGTGCACCTCGGCGCGCGAGAGGTTGAGCCCGTCGGCGACCAGCGGCACGGCCGCGGCGGGTACGAACCCCAGGGCGGACTGCACGGCGTGCAATACTTCGAGCAGGGGACCCGGTCTTCCCTTGAGCTCGGAAACGATGCGCCGCACGGTCGCGGTGTCGCCCGGATTCAGCGTCTGCATAATAAGGCCGTCAGTATACGTCTGCCGTCCGCGGGGCGCCTTGTATAAGCCCGTCCGCATGGTTGAACAGGCCCAAACTTGATCGTTGCCGAACGCTTCACGACGGGCCCGATCTGGCTGTGCGCGTGCGCAGCGGCGCTGCTGTGGCCGCACGCGGGCCGTTGCCAGGATCAGCCGGGCCCGATCGGCGGCAGCCTCGCCGCGACGACCGACTCGATCTATCGCGGCGTATCCCAGAGCGACGGCCACGGCGCGCTGCAGGCAGACCTGCACGCGAGCAGCTCCGCCGGCCTGTTTGCCGGTGTCTGGGCCTCGACTCGCGACAACGACCTCGAGCCGGGCACGGACGGCGAGCTGCAGGTCTACCTCGGCCGGCGCTTCAGCCTCGGCGGCGCCTGGAGCGCCACGGTGAGCGGCCGCGCCGACTACTTCGTCGGCGGAGCCGCGCGTCATTCGGACGACTATCAGGAGATCTCCGCCGCGCTCACCTGGCTCGACCGCTACACGCTGTCGCTCACCGCGATCCCCAACGCGGTGCGCTACACCACCGTGGTGTACCAGTACGGGGGGCTGCAGTACGAGTACTACGAGGTGTATCGCAGCCCCGCCTTCGTGGCGGACGCTGCGGCCCAGTGGCTGCTGCGCGAGGGGGTGTTCGCCGGCGGCGGGTTGTATCTGACGGCGGCGGCCGGCTACTACTATGCCAGCCGATCCGATCACCACCCTCCCCCGGCCGTCGACTACCTCTACGGCAACGCGGGCCTGGCGCTCGAGTGGCGGCGCTGGCGCATCGACGTCGGCTATTTCGCGGCCCAGGGGCAGGCCAGGGAGCTCTTTCCGTACCCGGTGGCGAAGCGCCTCGCCGCGACGGTGAGCTGGCAGTTCTAGTGTGAGGGCTCGCATCGGACATTGCGGGGGCGGGTTGAACCCGGACCGCCGGCGTGGACACTTACCGCTAAAGGGCGTGTTAAACGAGTGAGTGGCTACATCGACATGGCGGAGACGAGCTCGCGCGGCGGCAGTTCAGCGGCGCGCGAAGCGGAGCTCATCGCGCGGGTGGCGCGCCACGACCGCCGTGCGTTCGAGGAGCTCTACAACCTCTATCACCGCCGTCTGGCGCGCTTCCTGACGCGGCTCACCCGGCGCTACGACCTCGCCGAGGAGATCATCAACGACACCTTCTGGGTGGTGTGGCGCGGCGCCGGCGATTTTCGCGGCGACTCGCAGCCCTCGACCTGGATACTCGGGATTGCGTACCGCAAGGCGCGCAACGCGTTCCGCAGCGCCGCCCGGGCGCGTGCCCGGGAGAACCTGCAGGCGCCCTCGTTCCCACTCACGACCGAGGAGCCGGCACGTGCCGAGGAACTGCGCGACTGGCTCAGCGCTGCACTGAGCGAATTGCCCGTGGAGCAGCGGCTCGCGGTCGAGCTGTGCTACGAGCTCGGGCATTCCTGCGAGGAGATTGCGACGATCATGGGATGTCCCGTCAATACGGTTAAGACCCGCTTGTTTCACGCGCGCGCGAAGCTGCAGAAGCGCCTGCCGGAGCTGTCCGGCGCGGCGCGCGCCGCCAGCGCGGAGAGCGATGCGTCATGAGTGCGAACCCGGCTTTCACCCACGAAGAGTCCTGGCTGCTGCTGCCGTGGCTCGCCAACGGGCGGCTCGGCAGCGACGAGCGGGCCCGCCTCGAGCAGCACGTGCGCGGCTGCGCCGAGTGCGCACGCGAGATGGCGCTGCAGCGCCTCTGGTGCCGCACGCTGACCGAACCCGAGCGCGTGACCTACGCCCCCGGCCCCTCGTTCCGCAAACTGATGGAGCGCATCGACGCCGAGCCGCCGCTGCGGGCGGCGGCTGCGGGCACGCCGGCCATGCGCTCAGGCAGAGCGCACGCGGCCTGGCGGCCACCCGGTCTCGCCTGGGCGGCGAGCTTCGTGCTGTCGGTCGCGCTCGGCACCTTCGCCGTCACCGCCTGGCGCTGGTCGCAGCCGCTGTACCTGACGCATACCGCGCCGGCCGCGGCCGCGCCCGGAGTGCTGCACATCGCCTTCGAGCGCTCGCTCACCATCGGCGAAGCCGAGCAGCTGCTGCGCTCCGCGGGCGCACGCGTAGTCGAGGGACCCGACGCGACCGGAGTGTTCGGCATCGCGCCGGTGGCCGCAGCGTCCACGCCCGGCGAGGGCCCGGCCGGGCTGCGAGCGCTGGCGGAGCGTCTGCGCGGCGACACCCACGTGCGCTGGATCGAGCCTCTGCCGAGTGAGCGCCCCGCGGGCCCGCCCGCGCCGCTGCCGCGGAGACCCTGAGGGTCGCGCATGCGCGCGTGCGCCCAGCGGTTCCTGTGCCTGATGCTCGCCTGCGCGGCGGCCGCGGCCGATGCGCGCGTGCTCGAGCCGGGGGCAGGCGCGGCGGCCGCTGCCGCCACCGCGAGCGCGCTTCCCCGCATCGTGGTCGCCTTCGCCAACGAGCCGCGCAGCGCGCCGGGACCGGCCGGCTCCACCGGACGCCGCTACGGCGGCGACGGCTACCGCGTATCGCAGAGCGCCGAGCAGACGGCGCGGCGCGTGGCATCCGACTACGCGCTGCGCGAGGTGGCGAGCTGGCCCATCCGCGAGCTGGCCATGCACTGCGTGGTCTTCGAGATCCTGAGCGGCCGGCCCGCCGCCGACGTGCTCGCCGCTCTCGCCCGCGATCCGCGCGTGGTTCTGGCGCAGCCGCTGCACGAGTTCCACACGCTCACCGGGCCGCCGGCAGCCTCCGCCTACAACGATCCGCTCTATGACCTGCAGACCAATCTGCCGGAGCTCGGCATTCCGGACGCGCACCGGCGCGCCCAGGGAGACGGAGTGCGGGTCGCGCTCATCGACACCGCGGTCGATGCGCGCCATCCGGACCTCGCCGGCCGCATCGTGCGCAGCCGCTCGTTCATCGGCGAGAACCGCGGCTCGGGTGGCTCGCAGCGTCACGGTACCGCCATGGCGGGCATCATCGCGGCGGTCGCCAACAACAACATCGGCATCGTCGGCATCGCGCCGCGTGCGCAGCTCGAGGTGTTCGAAGCCTGCTGGCAGCTCGCGCCCGACAGCGACGCCGCCGCCTGCAATACCTTCACGCTCGCCAGGGCGCTGGCCGCGGCGCTCGAGTCCGGCGTGCCGCTGGTGAATCTGAGCGTGGCGGGTCCATCCGACGCGCTGCTCGCGGCGCTCGTCGAGACCGGCTTGAAGCGCGGTGTGGTGTTCGTCGGCGCCGTCGACGCCCAGGGCGGTTTCCCCGTGGGCGTCCCGGGAGTCATAGGGGCCGCGGGCAGCGAGAGCGTCGTCCCCCCGGGCGCCCTCGCTGCTCCGGCCCGGCACGTGCTGACGCTGCGCCCCGGTGCGCAGTACGACTTCGAGACCGGCAGCTCGGTGGCCGCCGCCGAGATCACCGGCGTGATCGCGCTGCTGATGTCCGCCTCACCGGCGCGCCTCACCAGCGATGCCGTCCTCTCGCTGCTCAAGCCGGCCCCGACCGCCGTGTCGGTCACCACCGCCGACGCAGGCGCAGTCAATGCCGCCGCCGCGCTCGCGCGGCTCGATCTCGCGCGCCGGCGCACCTGCACCGCCGCGCGCGGCGGCGCGGCCGATGCCGCCAGCTGCCCGGCGCTCGCCGGACGCGCGCTTGACGGCCTGTAAGGGCGTGCCCATGCTGCCGCGGGCATGGGCAGCCACCCACCCGGCCTCACCTGGGCGCTGATCGAAGACGCGCGCGCGCGCATCGCGCCGCTCATCAACCCGACTCCGGTCCTCACCAGCGCGACTCTCGATGAAGAGTCGGGCGCGCACCTGTTCTTCAAGTGCGAGAACTTCCAGAAAGGCGGCGCCTTCAAGGCACGCGGCGCCTCGAACGCGGTGTTCAGCCTGCCCGAGGCGCAGGTGCGTCACGGCGTCGCCACCCATTCCTCCGGCAATCACGCCGCCGCGCTGGCGCGGGCGGCGCGCCTGCGCGGCGTCCCCGCCTACATCGTCATGCCGGACAACACGCCGCGCTCAAAACGCGCCGCCGTCGAGCGCCAGGGCGCCCACATCACGCTCTGCGAGCCGACGCTCGCGGCGCGCGAGCGCACCGCCGCCGGCGTGATCGCCACGACCGGCGCGATCATGGTCCATCCTTACGACGACCTCGCCGTGATGGCCGGACAGGGGACGGTCGCCGTCGAGCTGCTCGAGCAGGTCCCGGGCCTCGATGCGCTGCTCGCTCCGGTGAGCGGCGGCGGACTCCTGAGCGGGATCGCGGTCGCGGCCCGGACGCTGCGGCCCGCGGCGCGCGTGATCGGCGTGGAGCCCGCGGGCGCGGACGATGCGGCACGCTCGCTGCGCGCCGGGCGGATCGTGCCGTGCGAGCACCCCGAGACGATCGCCGATGGCCTGCGCGCGACGATCGGCGTGCGGCCGTTCGCGGAATTCCAGCGTTACGTCGACGACGTCGTGACCGTATCCGATGCGGCGATCGTGGCGGCGATGCGCCACATCTGGGAAGTGATGAAGATCATCGTCGAGCCCTCGGGAGCTGCAGCGTACGCCGCCGTCGCCGCCGGACGGCCGGAGCTGCGCGGCAAGCGCGTGGGGGTGGTGCTGAGCGGCGGGAACCTCGACCTCGAATCCGTGCCGTGGATCAAACCCGCTCGAGGATGACCGCGATCCCCTGGCCGACGCCGATGCACATGGTGCACAGCGCATAGCGGCCGCGGGTCGCGGCCAGCTGACTCACCGCCGTGGTGGCGAGCCGCGCCCCCGACATGCCGAGCGGATGGCCGAGTGCGATGGCGCCGCCGTTCGGGTTGACGTGCGCTGCGTCGTCGGCGAGCCCGAGCTCGCGCAGCACGGCGAGGGCCTGGGATGCGAAGGCCTCGTTGAGCTCGATCACGTCCATCTGTCCCACGCGCAAGCCGGCGCGCTCGAGCACCCTGGCGCTGGCGGGCGCCGGGCCCATGCCCATGATGCGCGGGGCGACGCCGGCGGTCGCCGCCGCGACGATGCGCGCGCGCGGCGTAAGCCCGTGGCGCCGCGCGGCCTCCTCCGAAGCGACGAGCAGCGCGCAGGCGCCATCGTTGACGCCCGAGGCATTGCCCGCCGTGACCGTGCCGCCGCTGCGGAACGGGGTCGGAAGAGCGGCGAGCTGCTCGAGCGTCGTCTCCGGGCGGGGATGCTCGTCGCGCTCCACCACCCGCGGCTTACCCTTGCGCTGCGGGATTTCGACTGCGATCAGCTCGGCGGCGAAGAAGCCGCGCGCGTAAGCGGAGCCGGCGCGCTGCTGGCTGCGCAGCGCAAATGCGTCCTGGTCGGCGCGCGAGATGCGGTACTCGGCCGCGACGTTCTCGCCGGTCTCCGGCATCGAGTCGATGCCATAAAGCTCGCGCATCCGCGGATTGACGAAGCGCCAGCCGATGGTGGTGTCGTAGATCTCGGCGTTGCGCGCAAACGGCGCTTCCGCCTTGGGCAGCACGAACGGCGCGCGCGACATCGACTCGACGCCGCCGGCGACGACGAGCTGCGCCTCGCCGACGCGCACGGTGCGCGCCGCCATCGCCACCGCATCGAGGCCCGAGCCGCACAGGCGGTTCAGCGTGGCTCCCGGCACCGACACCGGCAGTCCCGCCAGCAGCGCCGCCATGCGCGCCACGTTGCGGTTGTCTTCGCCCGCCTGATTGGCACAGCCGAGCAGCACCTCGTCGACGCCCTGAGGATCGAGCGCCGCGTTGCGCTTCAGCAGCGCCGCGATCGGCAGCGCCGCGAGGTCGTCGGTGCGCACCGCCGCGAGCGCCCCGCCGTAGCGCCCGATCGGAGTGCGTACGGCATCGCAGATGAAGGCCTGGCCCATGCGGCCATCATATCGCCTCCCGCGGCGTACCGGCGGGTGGGCCGGTACAGTGCGCGACCTGCGTGCCGCGCGCGTATCTGCGCACGGCCGGGCGGCTGCGGGATGCTGGCGCGCATGATCACGCTTGCGCTCGGCGTGACCGCGGTCATGATGATCATCTGACGGCCACCCCGGCGGGTACGGAGGCGCCCATGTTCGAGCTGTCGCGCGAGTCATCCGTCCCGCTGGTCGATCAGATCTGCGAGCGCATCACGCAGCTGGTGCGGGCGGGCCAGCTGCCGACCGGGACGCGGCTGCCCTCGATCCGCAAGCTGGCGCGGCTGATCGGCGCCAGCGCCTTCACCGTGGTCGATGCCTATGACCGCCTGGTGGCG
>DASPOP010000162.1:0-2158 GCA_035625955.1 Steroidobacteraceae bacterium
CGCGGCGCATCCGGGCCGACGATGAAATCGGGCCCGCCGAGGAAGAAAAAGTGCAGCGCGTGGTCTTCGGCCATGAAGGCGCTGTAGAGGAGCTCGCGGATCTTCCGGCCGGCGGGCGGAGGGTCCACCTGGTAGAGGTCATCGAGGGCCTTCGCCGCGGCCATGTGGTGGGCCATGGGGCAGACGCCGCAGATGCGCGAGGTGATCTGCGGCATGTCCTCGGCGCGCCGCCCCTGGACGAACTTCTCGAAGCCGCGCAGCTCCGGGATCTGGAGGTAGGCCCGGTCGACACCGCCGTCGGCACCGAGGAAGATGTGAATCCTCCCGTGTCCCTCGAGCCGTGTCATGGGGTCGATGATGATCTCACGGCTCATGGCGTCACCTCTTCCTGCCTCGCCGCCGGCCGCACGCGACGATGCAGCAGTGAAGCCGGGAGGCTGTAGCGGTAGAAGGTCCCGACCGGGTCGGCGATCTCGGCGACCCGGGCGGCGATCTCGTCCTCGCCGTCCGCGTCGAGGACCGATGCGACGGCGGACAGCGCCTTCGCCCCGTAATCGATGACATTGCTCGTGGGCCCCATGCAGCCTGTGCAGGGCATGTTCCCGCCGGGGCAGGCGGCCGCGCAGCCGGCGCGGGTAGCGGGGCCGAGGCAGACCAGGCCCTGCGCGAGCAGGCAGAGGTCGGGATCGATGAGCCCCTGCTGCGGCCGCCGGAACGCCTGCACCAGGAGCTTGTCCGGCTTCGTCGCGGCGCGCGGGCACTCCGAGCACAGCGCCACGTCGGGCGCGAGCACGGCTCCTTTTTCCGGCAGCTTCCCCTCGACGAGCGCCGTCACGGCCGAGCCGATCAGGCCGGTGGGCGGCGGGCAGCCGGGGAGGTAGTAGTCGACGTCGATGACCTGGTCCAGCGTGCGCACGGAGGCGCTGAACGCGGGCAAGGTCAGGTCTCCTTCGGCGACGTGGCTCTCTTCCGCGGGCAGCGTCCCGTCGTCGTTCTGGACGCTCGGCGCCTGGCGGTAGACGGCATCGAGTATGTCCCGGCTCCCATAGAGGTTGGCGAGGCCAGGGATGCCGCCGAGCATTGCGCAGCTGCCGAATGCGATCACCGCGGCGGACTTGCGCCGCAGCAGCCGGGCCATCTCCTCCTGTTCCGACGTGCGGACGGCGCCGTTGACGAACGCCGCCGCCAGCTCGCCGTCGTCCAGCGCCTCGACGTCCGCGCGCTTGAAGTCGAGCGCGACAGGCCAGAAAGCAACCTCCACGAGGTCGACGACGGCCAGCAGGTCCTCGCCGAGGTCGACGACGGCTTCCTCGCAGCCACCGCAGGAGGCGCACCAGTAGAAAGCGATCTTCGGCTTTGTCATCGTGCCTCACCTGCTCCGGCGGGCTCCGCGGCCCGGCGCTGGGGGCGCTCCAGGCGCAGCGGCCCGAGTCCGCGCAGCTGCTCGGTCATCTCGTTGCAGACCCGCTGGACCTTCTCGCCCTCGGATGCCGAGATCCACTCGAGGCGCAGCCGCTGGTCCTCGACACCCAGGTCGCGGAGCACCGCTCGAAGCAGCTCGATCCGGCGGCGGGCCTTGTAGTTGCCCTCCTGGTAGTGGCAGTCACCCGGGTGGCAGCCGCCGATCAGCACCCCGTCCGCGCCGTGATGAAAGGCGGCGAGCACGAACTGCGGATCGAGTCTGCCCGAGCACATCAGGCGGATCACCCGGACGTTCGGCGCGTAGGTCAGCCGGGAGATGCCGGTCAGGTCGGCCGCCGTGTACGTGCACCAGGTACAGAAGAAGGCGGCGATCTTCGGCTCGAAATGATTGTCAGGCACCCCTGAGCACCCCCTCGAGTTCGGCGAGGACCTGCTCGTCCGTGAACAGGTGCTGCTGCATCGCGCCCGACGGGCAGGCGGCGACGCACACGCCGCACCCCTTGCAGAGCACCTCGTTCGCAAGTGCGACCCCGGCTTCGGAGTCGAAGGACAGCGCCCCGAACGGGCAGAGGCCGATGCAGATGCGGCAGCCGGAGCACGTCGCCGCGTCGACGAACGCCGTGCTCGGCTCGAGTTCCATGGAGCCGCGGTCGATCATCACCAGGGCCTCGGCCGCGGCCGCGCCGGCCTGGGCCACGGTGTCCGGGATGTCCTTGGGCCCCTGGCAGGCGCCGGC
>DASPOP010000163.1:0-5430 GCA_035625955.1 Steroidobacteraceae bacterium
GCTTCACCAGGTCTTCGTTGCGGGCGCGGTCGCGCACGTTCTGGGCGAGCTGCGCCTCATCCTCCATCAGCAGCGCGCGCGCCGACTGCAACTGCGCCTGCGCCTGCGCCAGCGCCGCTTTCTGCGCCGTGTCGTCGAGACGGGCAATGACCTGGCCGGCGCTCACGTGGTCCCCTTCGTCGAACAGCACCTGGGTCACCGTTCCCGTGATCTGCGCCGAGACGGTCGCCTCGCGCCGCGCGGTGACGTAGCCGGTGGCATCGAGCACCGAGGCGCCCGCGCTTCCGCCGCCCATCGACTGCGCCAGCGCCGTGTGCACTGGCAGCGCGCCGCGGGCCGACAATGCGAGCCACGCGCTCGCTCCCAGCAGCACGATGAGCGCCAGCACGCCGCCGACGATCCAGATACGGCGCCCGGGCGCCGGGCGCGTCGGCTCGGCGTCGCGGTCGATCCGCAGCTGTCCCAACAGCGCTTTCTTATCGGGCTCGGCGTTCATCCCCAGGTCCCTGAATTCAGGCGCGCAACGATAGCATCCGCCCGCGCACCGCTGCATGCGCACGAGTCATACAGTGTCGCGGATGCGCCCACCTGTGTCGGATGCCACTGAGCCCGGCTGACCAGCATCAGCCCGGCGCGCGCGGTTTCAGCCGCCGACGATCCGGGCCATCAGCCGTCGCGCCTGCGCGAACTCGGGCGCGATGAGCAGCGCATGCTCGAGGGCGTCGCGCGCCCCGACGGGGTCGGCATGCTCGAGCAGGTCGCGTGCGAGCAGCAGGTACGCCTCGGCCGCGCCCCAGCCCGGCAGCCGTTCGAGGCCGGCGCGCTCGGTCTCGAAGGCCGCGAGCGCCAGCCGCACTTTCGTCAGCGCGCGCTCCTTGCCGCCGCCCGAGGACCCGAGCTGATAGTCGGTCATCGCGTCGACCAGCAGCACGCGCGGATCGTGCGGCGCGGACTTGAGCGCGTGCTCGATGTCCTTGCGCGCGCGATGCGCCGAAATGGCGCCGCCGCCCGGGCTGAGCGGAGTGGCGAGGCATGCCGCACGCAGCGCCAGGGCGTCGGTAAATGCAGCCTGCGAGGCGAGCACGTTGTCCGCCTCGCCGACACAACGCTCGGCGAGCGCGCTCGCTCGTTCGCCCCGTGAGGCGGGCACCCCCTGTGCCGCGAGCTGCGCCTCCCGCCAGGCGAGCAGCGCCGCGTAGTAGCCGTGCAGCCTGTCGTGGGACTCGTCGGCGGCGATCAGGCCGCGCAGACTCCTCAGGGCGGCGGCGTCCTCGGTGTAATAGCCGTACTGGATGCGGCTCTCGATGTCGCGCCAGGAGGTTTGCGCGCCGGGCGCGGCGGCGCTCGCGGCCAGGAGTACCGCGGCGGCCGGCAGTAGAATATTCGCGCGCATGCAAAACCATAGCACAGCCCCGCCGACCGCCGCTCCCTCCGAAACGCCGCCCGCGCCGCTCATCGACATCGGCATCAATCTCGGCCATGACAGCTACGACGGCGACCGCGATGCGGTGCTGGCGCGCGCGCGCGCGGCGGGGGTGGTGCAGATGCTGGTCACGGGCGCGACGCTGTCCGGAAGCGCCGGCGCGCTGGCGCTGGCCCGGCAGCATCCCGGGACGTTGTTTGCCACGGCGGGCGTTCACCCGCATCATGCGAGCGAGCTCACCACGGCGCGCTTCGAGGAGCTCGAGCAGCTCGCGCGCGCCCCTGAAGTGGCGGCGGTCGGTGAATGCGGCCTCGACTATTTTCGCGATTTCTCCCCGCGCGAGGCGCAGCGGCAGGCCTTCCACCGCCAGCTCGAGCTCGCCGCGCTGCTCGGCAAGCCGGTGTTCCTGCATCAGCGCGATGCCCACGCGGACTTCGTCGCCATCCTGCGCGAGCACGGCGTCCGGCACGCGGGTGTCGCGCACTGCTTCACCGGCGGGCCGACGGAGCTCGAGACCTATCTCGCGCTCGGCCTCTCGATCGGCATCACCGGCTGGATCTGCGACGAGCGCCGCGGGGCACACCTCGTGCCCCTCATGCGCGGCATACCCGCGGGGAAGCTGCTGCTCGAGACCGACGGCCCTTATCTTCTGCCGCGCGATCTCACACCGAGGCCCGCCTCCCGCCGCAACGAGCCGGCGTACCTTGCGCACATCGCGGCAGTCGTGGCCCATGCACGCGGCGAGCCGCTCGAGGCGCTCGCGGGCTCGAGCACGGCCGGTGCGAGGGAGTTGTTTCGCCTGCCGCCGGCTCCTGATTGAGATCGCGAGACTGGATTAGAAATACCTCATAAGTAACTGAAGAGTCTTATAGGAACGCCCATGGATCTCAAGCGCCTCAATACCTTCGTCGCCAGCACCTGGGACAAGTCGATCGTCGAGCGCCTCACTGCCTACGTGCGCATCCCCAACAAGTCTCCGGATTTCGATCCGGAGTGGGAAAGTCACGGGCACATGGAAGCGGCGGTGCAGCTCATGGCCGAGTGGTGCCGGCTGCAGCCGCTGCCGGGCCTCAAGGTCGAGATACGGCGCCTGCGCGGCCGCACGCCGCTGCTCTTCGTCGACGTTCCCGGCGAGCTGCCCGGCTGCGCCCTCCTCTACGGCCACCTCGACAAGCAGCCCGAGTTCACGGGCTGGCTGCCGGGCTTAGGTCCCTGGGACCCGGTCATCCGCGACGGCAAGCTCTATGGGCGGGGCGCCGCCGACGACGGCTACGCGGTGTTCAGCTCCCTTACCGCGATCGCGGCGCTCAAGGAGCAGCAGGTGCGGCTGCCGCGCTGCGTGGTGCTGATCGAGGCCTGTGAGGAGAGTGGCAGCGACGATCTGCCGGCGCATCTTGCGGCGCTCGGCTCCGCCATTCAGGAGCCCTCGCTCGTCGTATGTCTCGATGCCGAGTGCGGCAACTATGACCAGGTCTGGTGCACGACCTCCCTGCGCGGGAATCTCGTCGGCTCGCTCACCGTGCGGGTGCTCACCGAGGGCGTGCACTCCGGCATGGCGACCGGCATCGCCCCGACCCCGTTCCGGATCCTGGAGCAGCTGCTGGCGCGCATCGAGAATCCGGTCACTGGCGACCTGCTGCTCGATGACCTGCACGTGACGCTGCCGGCGGACCGCCGTGCCCAGGCAGTGGTGGCCGCGAAGGTGTTGGGAGATTCGGTCGCGGGAAAGCTTCCCTGGGCGCGGGGCGTGCACCCGGTATCGAACGATCCGGCCGAGCTCATCATCAACAGCACCTGGCGGGCGACGCTGGCCGTCACCGGAGCGGATGGCCTGCCGCCGACGGCCACCGCGGGCAATGTGCTGCTGCCGCAGCTCACCGTGAAAATCTCGCTGCGCACGCCGCCGACCTGCGATGCCCCGCGCGCGGCTCAGGCGGTGCGTGAGGCGCTCGAGCGCGACCCGCCCTACGGCGCGGAGGTGCGTTTCGAGCCGGGCTCGGCCAACACCGGCTGGAATGCGCCGACCTTTGCGCCGTGGCTCGAGCAATCGATCGGGCGCGCCAGCCAGGCGATCTATGGCCGCGACGCCGTACACATGGGCTGCGGCGGCACGATCCCGTTCATGGGGATGCTGGGCGAGCGCTTTCCGCGCACGCAGTTCTTCATCACCGGGGTTCTGGGGCCGCACGCCAACGCGCACGGACCGAACGAGTTCCTGCACATCGAGTACGCGAAGAAACTCACCGCGTGCGTCTCGCTGGTGCTCGCGGATCACGCGCACACCGTGTCCTGAGAGGGGCGATGCATGAGCGAGGCGCTCGCGGGGGCCAAGCGCAAGGCGGAGACGACCTTCAACGCGGCCGCCGACCACTTCGACGCCGAGCCGCTCGGGTTCTGGAACCGCTACGGCCGCAGCACGGTCGAGCGCCTCGAGCTGCCGCGCGGCGCCCATGTGCTGGACGTGTGCAGCGGCACGGGGGCCTCGGCCTTGCCGGCGGCCGAGGCGGTCGGCCCCCGGGGCAGCGTCATTGCAGTCGATCTGGCGGAAGACCTGCTGGCGCTGGGTCGCGCCAAAGCCGCGGCCGCCGCCCTGCACTGGCTGGAGTTCCGGCGGGGAGACATGACGGCCCTGGGGTTCGGCGACGGGGAATTCGACGCGGTGATATGCGTCTTCGGCATTTTCTTCGTACCCGACATGGAGGCTCAGGCGGCCGAGCTGTGGCGGATGGTTCGGCCCGGGGGACGGCTGGCGATCACGACCTGGGGTCCCGACATCTTCGCGCCGGCCTATGGGGCCTGGCAGACCGCCGTCCGGCGGGTGCGTCCCGATCTTCATTCATCCTTCAATCCGTGGGACCGGATCACGACGCCGGAGGCGGTCGGGAAACTGCTGGCCGACGCCGGCGTCCGCAACGCCGAGGTGGCCGCCGAGGAGGGATGGCAGAGTCTGCGGGGGCCGGAGGACTTCTGGACCATCGCGCTCGGCAGCGGACTGCGCTGGACGATCGATCAGATGGGCGCGGCGCTCGCGTCGGGCGTCAGACAGGAGGTCGCCGCGGTGCTGGCGGCGAACAAAGTCGCCAGGGTCGCGACCAACGTGATCTACGCAGTCGCGCACAAGAGCGGCTGAACGGCGCGGGAGCCGGGCTCAGCGCATATCGGCCATGTAGCTCGGCTTCACGGCTTCCTTGAGCCGCCGCCAGCCTTCGCTGAGCGGTGCGGTGGCCTCGGCGTGCGACTGGTATTCGACCGGCGGAAATTCGGCGCGCAGCGCATCCACCATCAGCGTCCACTTCGGCAGGCCCTTGGGGAACTTGCCACGGCGGGTGAAGACGATGCGGCCTTCGACCGGCACGTCCCCGGCGACCGCCTTGACTGCCGCGATCCGGTCGTAGAGCGCGCTCTGCGGATTGGTGAAGGTGAAGCGCCGCGCCCCGTCCATCACGGTCCACTCGGCCATCTGATCGCCGCCGAAGATGTTGCCGCGTACGTCGCGCAGGTCGATCACGACGACGCCGCGCATGGTGAGCAGCAGGAAGTCGACGTGAAATCCGCCGCCCATGCCGTCCGGCACCAGTGCATTCGCCAGATGATCGGCCGCCCCGCCGGTGACCGCGGCGCGCAGCGCGCGGCGGGCACGGTAGAGGCCGTACCAGCGCCAGACCCACCACAGCACGACGACCAGCGCCGCCGCTCCGAGCCCCACTGCCCAGACGGTGGGCGGCAGCTTACTCAACTCGTCCAAAGACTCCCCCCTAAGCCTCGAGCGCCGTCCGCAACGCTCCGAGCGTGGCGCCGATTTCAACACACTGGACCGGCCGGGCAAACAGCTGCGCGAGGCTCTCCGGCACGGCCAGGCTGTGGCCGATGAGCGGCTCGACGATCTCGCGGAACTTGGCCGGATGGGCGGTCGATACCAGCACCCAGCGCCCGTGGGCACGCTGCTCCGGCGGTAATCGCTCCCAGGCTTCGGCAGCGGTCGCCGTGTGCGGGCACCAGACCTGCCC
>DASPOP010000164.1:0-7691 GCA_035625955.1 Steroidobacteraceae bacterium
CGGGCGGTCCGCTCAAGTGCGAGAGCGTGACGCTCTACCAGGGCGGGCAGTACTGGCTCTACAAATACCACCGCTACGACGACGTGCGCCTGGTATTCGCGCCGGAGACCGACATCGCGGCCTTTGGCGGCGATCCGGATAATTTTCAGTTCCCGCGCTGGTGTCTCGACATGTCGGTGCTGCGCGCCTACGGGCCCGACGGCAAGCCCGCCCGCACGCCGAACTTCCTCTCGCTGAAGCCCGAGGGGCCCGAGTCCGGCGAAGTGGTTTTCGTGGCGGGACATCCGGGAAACACGGATCGCCTCCTTACCGTCGCGCAGCTGCTCGAGCTGCGCGACGTGTTCCTGCCGCGCTGGCTGCTGCGCGCGTCGGAGCTGCGCGGCCGGCTGATCGAGTTCGGCAAGACCGGCGCCGAGGCGCACCGCATCGCTGAAGAGCCGCTGAATACCCTCGAGAACTTCATCAAGGTGCGCCGCGGCCAGCTCGATGCGCTGCTCGACGCGCGGCTGCTCGAGTCCAAGCGTGCCGAGGAAGCGGCATTGCGCGCGAAGGTGGCCGCCGAGCCGCAACTCGCGGCCGCGACCGGCGATCCTTGGGCGGAGATCGCCAAAGCGGAAGCTGTCCACCGCGGGCTCGAGCTGCCGTACATCTGGATCGAGGCCGGCGCCGGCTTCAACAGCGCGCTCTTCAACTACGCGCGCACCCTGGTGCGCGGCGCCGCCGAGCGCGCCAAGCCCAACACCGAGCGGCTGCGCGAGTATCGCGACGCGGCGCTGCCGCGCGTCGCGCAGCGCCTGGCGGCGCCGGTGCCGGTCTATCCGCAGCTCGAAAAACTGACGCTCTCTTTCTCTCTCGAGCGCATGCGCGAGTGGCTGGGGCCCGACGCGCCCATCGTGCGCCAGCTCCTGGCCAAAGACTCGCCCGACACGCTGGCCGCGCGGCTCATCGACGGCTCGAAGCTCGCCGACCCGGCGCTGCGCAAACAGCTCTGGGACGGAGGGCAGGCTGCGGTCGAAGCTTCGCACGATCCGATGATCGAGCTGGCGCGGGCGGTCGACGCCGAGGCGCGCGCGCTGCGCAAGCGCTACGAGGACCAGGTGGAGGCGCCGGTCGATGCGGCCGCGGAGAAGATCGCGCGGGCGCGCTTCAAGGTGTACGGAACCAGCGAGCCGCCGGATGCGACCTTCACGCTGCGGCTCAACTTCGCGACCGTCCAGGGATGGAAGGAGAACGGCACCGAGGTCGAGCCGTTCACGCACCTGTCGCGCCTCTACGAGCGCGCCACCGGCCAGGAGCCGTTCAAGATCCCGGACAGCTGGCTCGCGGTGAAGAGCGAGCTCGACCCGGCGACGCGCTTCGATCTCTCGACCAACAATGACATCATCGGCGGCAACTCGGGGAGCCCCCTGATCGATGCGCACGGGCGCGTCGTCGGCCTGATCTTCGACGGAAACATCCACTCGATCTCGGGCGACTACTGGTACGACGCCGAGCTCAACCGCGCCGTCGCCGTGGATCCGGCGATCATCTTCGAGGCGCTGCGCAAGGTTTACCGGGCGAAGGAACTGCTGACCGAAATGGGCGCCAGGTAGCGGGCACCAGGCTGCGCGTCAGCGCGCGCCGCCCGCGGCGCGCGCCACGATGCGCAAGCGCACGCGCATCTCGTCCTGCACCGCCAGCGCACCCATGAGGGCGGTGAAGGGCGTGAGGCCGAGCTCGCTCTGTCTGAGGCTTGTCTCTCCCGTCACGGTGAGCGTGTCGCCGGCGAGCTCGTAGTGCAGCGGCATCGCGATGCTGCGCCGCTGATCGCGCACCTGCGCCTCGGCGTGGGCCGTGACCTCGCCGGCTGCAGCGCCCGTCCGGGTCTCGAGCCCGAGCCACTCGGCACGCAGCACCACTTCCGGGTACGCGTCGGCATCGAGCACGGCGGGGCCGAGCATGTTGCGCCGGGTGCCCTCGCGCGCCGACTGCGGCACGTCGGGCGGAAAATCTGCGGCGCTCTCCTGCGACCGCAGCTCTCGCTCGTCCACCGTCAGCTCCGCCACCGCAAGGCGCAGCTCGAAGCTGCTCTGCCGGAGATCGCCGGGCAGATACACCGTGCCGGCGAGCGTGTGCGAGGCGATGACATGGTTGTGGCCCGCGGAGGCGAGCGTTCCCCCGCGATAGACCCGGATCGTGACGAGCGACTCCGCGGCCACCACATCGTAGGGGCGGCCGACGTGCGGCGCGATCGGCGGCAGCGCCGGGCCGGGGCCCACTGGCACGGGGCCGGGCGGCGGACGCGTCGGGCACGCTGCCAGCGCGCACGCCAGGAATAAAGTGCCCGCCAGGCGGATCTTGCAACCTGTGCTCACCCCTTTAAGCTTAAAGGTCATGACCCTCCGTAACACGACCCGCCGTTGGGGCGCTATCGCGCAGACTTTCCACTGGGTCATCGTGGCGCTGATCATCGTGCAGGTGACGCTCGCGGAGATGGCCGACGATCTGCCGAACGGCGTGCGCAAGCTCAACCTGCTGGCGCGCCACAAGTCGGTCGGCATCACGATCCTCGGCCTCGTGATCCTGCGCCTCGCATGGCGCTGGCTGAACGAGCATCCGCCGCTGCCCGAGACCCTGAAGCGCTACGAGCAGGCGCTGGCGCGCTTCACGCACGTGGCGCTCTACGTGCTGCTGTTCCTCGTGCCGCTGACGGGCTGGATGTTCTCCTCCGCGCGTGGGTTCCCGGTGAGCTGGTTCGGGTTCTTTCAGCTGCCGGACCTGGTGCCGAAGAGCCGCCCGCTCTACGACGCCCTCATGATGGTGCACCACACGCTCGCCTGGACGCTGGTAGGCGTCGCCGTGCTGCACGCCGCCGCCGCGCTCAAGCACCATTTCTGGCACAAGGACGACGTGCTCAAGCGCATGTTGCCCTTCACGCGCCACTGAGACTCAACAGCCACCGAAAGGCAGCGGTCGATGCGCTACCCACGGCTCTGTCAGACACTCGCCGCGACGCTGCTCGCGGCAGGCGCGCTCGAGTGCACCCCGGCCGCTTCTCCGCCGCCCGCGCCGGCGGCAGCTGCCGCCGCCGCCCCGTCGGCCGCGACCTCGCGCTACACGCTCGACCCCGCGAAGAGCTCCCTCGAGTTCATCTTCCTCCAGGCGGGCGCGAAGGACACCGGCCGCTTCCCGCGCTTCGCGGTGACTCTCGACTGCGCGGGAGCGGATCCGGCGGGCGGGCGCCTCGAGGTCAGCGTGGACGTCGCGGCGCTCGATACCAGCGACAAGGACCGTGACGACGTGCTGCGCAGCGACGACCTGTTCGCGGTGGCGAAATTTCCCCAGGCGCATTTCCTCGCCACCCGGATCGCGAAGACCGCGGGCGGCTACGAGGCCGAGGGCGCGCTCACCATCCGCGGCGTGACGCGCGAGACCAAAGTGCCGTTCACCTTCCGCGAGGCCACCGAGGGCGGCGCCGCGGTCGGCTATATGACGGGAAAGACCCTGCTTCGCCGTCTCGACTTCGGCGTCGGTCAGGGTGACTGGAAGGCTACCGACCAGGCCGGCAACGAGGTCACCGTAGCATTCACGCTGCGCCTCGCACGCGCGGCGCACTAGCGCATTACTCGTAGGGCGTCCCGTCGCGGCGCGTGAACCTGCCGCGTGCATGCGGCGGGCTGTGCACGAGATCCACCTCCGGGTCGGGGTAGTACGCCGTGTCCTCGGGGTCGCGGTTGCCCACCTCGAGATAGACCGCCGGGCGATCGCTGCGATTGATGAGCTGATGCCCGTCCTCGAGGCCCGCCGGGAAGCCGGCGCACATCCCGGCCGTGAGCCGCTGCTCGCCCGCGCCGGTGCGCAGCACCACTTCCCCCTCCAGCACGTAGAGGAACTCCTCCTCGCGCGTGTGCCAGTGCCGCATCGAGGACTCCTTCCCCGGCGGCAGCGTCGTCAGGTTGATGCCGATGCGCGTCAGCCCGAAGGCGTCTCCCAGGCGGCGCTTCTCGCGCGGCAATACGCGCGCGCGGTAGGGCTCGGGATAGCCCGAGCGGCTGAGCGCCGCGACGCTGCGCGCCTCGAGTGCCGCCTTGTGCGCTGCCATATCTGCTCCTCAGTCGGTACTTGTACGATTGACGCGCGTCGGCGCCTTCGGGGAGCATGCCATAAGTTGCATGCCTGAAATATTCAACGACGTCGGCCACTGCGTCGACGCGGTGCTGCGCCGCGTGGGGCCGCGCATCGTGCTCGCGCTGCCGCTCGCCATCGGCAAGCCCATCCCCTTCGTCAACGAGCTCTACCGCCGCGCGCTGCGCGACCCCACGCTCAACCTGACGATCCTCACCGCGCTGTCGCTGCTCAAGCCGGTGGCGGGTGCCCCGCTCGAGGCCCGCCTGCTCGATCCCCTGGTCGCGCGCCTGTTCGGCGGTTACCTCGAGCCGGAGTACGCGCGCGCGGTGCGCGCCGGCCGGGTGCCCGCCAACGTCCGCGTGATCGAGTTCTTCCTCGCTCCGGGTGCATTCCTCGGCGCGCTGCACGCGCAGCGCAACTATCTCTCCGCCAACTACACCCACGTCCAGCGCGAGGTCCTGAGGCAGGGCGTCAACGTGGTGGCGGGGCTGGTCGCGCGCCGCACCGTGAACGGCCAGATGGCGCTCAGCTATGGCTCCAACCCCGACGTGATCGTGGACCTGCTGCCGCAGCTCGAAGCGGCGCGGCGCGCCGGGCGCGAGGTGGTGACGATCGGGGAGGTCCACGCGCAGATGCCCTTCATGACCGGGCACGCGCAGATCGACCCGGCGCGCTTCGACTTTCTCATCGACGACCCGCGCTACGACTTCGATCTCTACGGCCCGCCCAATCCGCCGATCAGCACCGCCGACCACGCCATCGGCATGTATGTGAGCAGCCTGGTCCGCGACGGCGGCACCCTGCAGATCGGCATCGGCGAGCTCGGCGACTCGCTGGCGTACACGCTGCTGCTGCGGCATCAGCAGAACGCGGCCTGGGTGAGCGCGCTCAGTGCGCTCGGCATGCGCGATGCCGAGCGGCTGATCCGCGACGAGGGCGGCCTCGAGCCCTTCGCGAGCGGCCTCTTCGCCTCGACCGAGATGTTCGTCGACCAGCTGCTCGAGCTCTACCGTGCCGGCATCCTGCGCCGCCGCGTCTACGACTCGCTGCCGCTCGAGCGGCTGCTGTCAACCGGGGCCATAGAGGAGCGCTTCGGCGCGGGAATTCTCGAGCGGCTGGTGGCGGTCGGCGTGGGACCGCGCCTGCGCGCGGATGAGTTCGAAGACCTCAGGTACCACGGAGTATTCCGCGAGGAGGTGGAGTTCGAGGGCGGGCGCATGCGCATGCGGGGCGGCGAGTGGATTGTAGCGGACCTCGCCGATGCGGCCTGCCGCGCGGCCATCGCCGGGCAGTGTCTCGGGCGCGAGCTGCGCAACGGGGTGGTGCTGCACGCTGGCTTCTTCCTCGGTCCGCGCGGTTTCTACGCGGCGCTGCGCGACCTGCCGGAAAGCGACCGCGTGCAGCTCGACATGTGCGGCGTCGCCTTCCTCAACCAGCTGTACGGCCCGGACCAGGAGCTGCGCATCCTGCAGCGCCGGGCGGGACGCTTCGTCAATACGACCATGCTGGTGACGCTGCTCGGGGCGGCGGTGTCGGACGCGCTCGAGAGCGGCCAGGTGGTCTCAGGCGTCGGCGGACAGTACAACTTCGTCGCCATGGCGCACGCCCTGCCGGACGCGCGCTCGATCCTGTGCGTGCGCGCGACGCATACGCGCCACGGCCGCACCACGTCCAACATCGTCTGGAGGTACGGCCACGAGACGATCCCGCGCCATCTGCGCGACATCGTCGTCACCGAGTACGGCATCGCCGACCTGCGCGGCCGCACCGACGAGGAGATCATCATCGCGCTGCTCAACGTCGCCGACTCGCGCTTCCAGGAGGAGCTGCTGGCGCAGGCGAAGGCCAACGGCAAGATCCGCGCCGACTACCGCATTCCGGACGCCTGCCGCGACAACAGCCCGGAGCGCCTCACGCGCGCCCTCGCGGAGCACCGCCGGCAGGGATTCTTCAGCGAGTACCCCTTCGGCACCGACCTCACCGCCGAGGAGATCGCGCTGGCGCGCGCGCTCAGGTTCCTCGACGGTCGCACCGGCACGCCTGCGGGCAAGCTGGCCACCGTGGCGGCGGCCGTGCGCAGGGGCAGCCCGGCGCCGCGGCACGCGGCCGCGCTCAAGCGCATGGGGCTCGATCAGCCGCGCAGCATGAGCGAGCGTCTCGAGCAGCGGCTCGTCGTGCTCGGGCTCGACGCGACCCGCGGGATACTCTAGCGCTTGCGCCGCGGCGCCGGGCGCTTGCGCGCGGCGCGTTTCGGCGCCTTGCGCGCTTTCGCCGCCTTGCGCTTGGGGGCAGCGGATCGTTTCGCCTTACGCCCCTTCGCGGCCCGGCGCGGCTCGGCCCTGGCGGGCTTCTTCGCCGCGGCTTTGGCCTCGGCGGCCTGCGGTGCTTTCGGCGCCGCCGCCTTTGCGGCCGCGCCCTTCGCTCCCTGATCCGTGCCCCGCAGCTGATCGAGGATCGCCGGATTCTCGAGCGTCGAGACGTCCTGCGTGACTTCCTCGCCGTTCGCCACCGCACGCAGCAGCCGGCGCATGATCTTGCCGGAGCGCGTCTTGGGAAGATTGTCGGCGAAACGGATGTCGTCGGGCTTGGCGATGGGACCTAACTGCTCCCCGACCCAGTCGCGCAGCTCCTTGGTGAGCGCGCTCGCGTCCCCGGTGGGGCGCGGGCCGCGCAGCACCACGTACGCGAACACCGACTCGCCCTTGATCTCGTGAGGCTTGCCGACTACGGCCGCCTCGGCGACGCGCGGATGCGCAACCAGCGCCGACTCGATCTCCATGGTGCCAAGGCGGTGTCCCGACACTTTGAGCACGTCGTCGATGCGGCCCATGATCCAGTAGTAGCCGTCCTTGTCGCGGTGCGCGCTGTCGCCCGCCACGTAGACGCGCGTGTGGAACTTGGACCAGTAGCCCTCGACATAGCGCGGGTTATTGCGCCAGATGGTGCGCAGCATCGACGGCCAGGGCTTGCGGATCACGAGATAACCGCCGGCGTCGGCGCGCTTCACCGACTCGCCGTGGTCGTTGACGATGTCGGCGTCGATGCCGGGCAGGGGCTGGGTGCAGGAGCCGGGCTTGGTGGCGATCACGCCGGGGACCGGCGAGATCAGGATCGCGCCGGTCTCGGTCTGCCACCAGGTATCCACGATCGGGCAGCGCTCCTTGCCGATGACGCGGTGATACCACATCCACGCCTCGGGGTTGATCGGTTCGCCGACCGTACCGAGGAGGCGCAGCTTCGACAGGTCGTACTTGTTCGGCAGCTCATCGCCGAGCTTCATCAGCGCGCGGATCGCGGTGGGCGCGGTGTAGAAGATGGTCACGCCGTGCGTCTGGCAGTTCTTCCAGAAGCGGCCGCCGTCGGGCACGGTAGGCGTGCCTTCGTACATGACGACGGTCGCGCCGGCGGCGAGCGGCCCGTAGGCGATGTAGGTGTGTCCCGTGACCCAGCCGACATCCGCCGTGCACCAGAAGACATCGTCGTCGCGCAGATCGAACACCCACTGGGCCGTGACCTTGGCGCCGAGCAGGTAGCCACCGGTCGCGTGCTGTATGCCCTTCGGCTTACCCGTGGAGCCCGAGGTA
>DASPOP010000165.1:0-5860 GCA_035625955.1 Steroidobacteraceae bacterium
TCGGTGAGCTCCTGCGCCTCGCCGTTCCAGGCGCGGGCGCGGAAGGCGCGGAAATCCACCTCGTTGCCGCCGAAGCGCAACACCGCCGTCGCGGCCGTCGCCGAGGCGCTGCGGTACCAGTCCCAGCGCTTGAGGATGGCACGCACCCGCAGCAGGAACTCCTTGAGGTGAAAGGGCTTGGCGAGGTAGTCGTCGCCGCCCGCCTCGAGTCCGCGCACGCGGTCGGCCGGATCGCCGCGCGCCGTGAGAAACAGCACCGGCGTGTTGTTGCCCTCATCGCGCAGCGTGCGGCAGACCTCGAGGCCATCGAGCTCCGGCAGCATCACGTCGAGCACGATGAGCGCGCAGCCCTGCCCGTGCAGCCACTCGAGCGCCGCACGCCCGTCGCCCACCTGAGCGACCTCGTAGCCTTCCGCGCGCAGGTTCTCCATGACGCCGGCGGCGAGATGCGGGTCGTCCTCGACCACCAGCACGCGGATCGGACCCTGCGCGGGCGCGCTCATGAGGCAGGCACCGGGGCGGCGGGCCAGGTGAGCACGAAGCACGCCCCCTGGCCGACGCCGGCGCTCTCGGCGGTCACCCTGCCGGAGGCGAGCTGCATCAGCCGCTTCACGATGTAGAGCCCGAGCCCGGTGCCGTACTGGCTGCTGCCGCCGCCCGGGTGGAGCCGCGAGAACTTCTCGAACAGCCGCGCGCCGTCGGCGGGCCGGAAGCCGACGCCGCTGTCGCGCACCGCGAGCGCGACCTCGCCGTCGCTGGCGCGCACGCTGACCGCGACGCTGCCGCCGCCCACGGCGGTGACCGCCGCCAGCGCGTTCTCGAGCACGTTGCGCACGATGACATCGAGCGCCAGCGGATCGGTCAGCACGTAGATCCCGGGGCCGACGTCGCTGGTGAGCGCGATGCGCTGAGCGCGCGCGCGCTCCGCGAGCGCTCCGACCACGCGCGCCACCGCGCCGGCGAGCTCCACCGGCTCGGAGCGCAGGTCGACGCGCCCGCGCTCGAGCCGCACGCTCTCGAGGATCTGCGTGACCATCATCTCCATGCGCGCCAGATCCGCCAGCATGCGCTCGATCAGGGTACGGGACTGCTCCGGCGCGAGCGGGCGCAGCGCCATGGTCTCGAGCGAGAGCTGCAGGCTCGCGAGCGGCGTCTTGAACTGGTGGGACACGAGCGCGAGGAAGTCGTCCTGCTCCTCGAGCACGCGCGCCTCGGCGCGCAGGGCGCGCGCGATGACCGCGATGCAGGCGGCGAGCGCCAGCAGGAAGAACGAGCCCTCCCAGGCGTACTGCCGGTAGCGGCGCGCCGCTTCGCTCTCGAGCGCGCGCTCGGCGGCCGGAGCGAGCTCCGCCTCACCGCCCGCCACCTCGATGTCTGGCAGCAGCTCGCGCACACGCGCCGCATCCACCCCCACGGCCAGCAGCGCCTGCGCGGCGCGTGCCTGGCCCGCATACAGGGCCCGCGCCGCCTGCACCTTCTCGATGGTGTAGGCGTGCTGATCGAGGAGCCACCAGCCGACCTGCACCGCCGAGACGGCGACGAGCGCGAGCGCGGTGAGCTGAAAGACGCGGGTGGCTTTCATGGCAGGCCGCTTCATGCGGTCGCGGCGAGGGACGCCGCGAGCGCCGCGGCGAATTCCTCGAGGTCGGCGCTCGAGTGCGCCAGCGAGAGGAAGCAGGCCTCGTACGCCGAAGGCGGAAGATAGACGCCGCGTTCGAGCATGGCGTGAAACAGCGCCGCGAAGCGCGCAGCGGAGCGCTCGGTGAGCGCCGCCGCCGTGCGCGGCGCGCCGCGCTCGTGCAGCGACATCCAGAACAGCGACCCCACACGCACCAGGTGCACCGGCCATGGCGCGCGCGCCAGCACCGGCGCGAGCAGCCGCTCGAGCTCGGCGCCGCGCGCTTCCAGCCGCTGCCAGCCGGACTCGCGCTCGAGCACATCGAGCGTCGCCAGCCCTGCCGCCATGGCGACCGGGTTGCCCGAGAGCGTCCCCGCCTGGTAGGTATCCCCGTCCGGGGCGAGGCGCGCCATGATCGGCCGCGCGCCGCCGAAAGCCCCGACCGGCATGCCGCCGCCGATCACCTTGCCGAAGGTGGCGAGATCGGGACGAATGCCGAGGAGCTCGGCCGCGCCGCCGCGGGCGAGGCGAAACCCGCAGATCACCTCGTCGAAGATGAGCAGCGCGCCGTGCGCGCTCGTCGCGCGGCGCAGCGCTTCGAGGAACTCGCGCCGCTGCGGCAGCAGACCGTGATTGGCGGGCACCGGCTCGATGATGACCGCGGCGATGCGGCCGCCCTCGCGCTCGAACAGCGCCGCGAGCGCCGCTTCATCGTCCAGCGGCAGCACGCGCGTGCATTCGGTAAAGGCGCGTGGCACGCCGGCGGACGATGGCTTGCCGAGCGTGGCGAGCCCCGAGCCGGCGGCGACCAGCAGATGATCCGCATGCCCGTGGTAGCAGCCGGCGAATTTCACGATCAGGTCGCGCCCGGTGAAGGCGCGCGCCACGCGGATCGCGCTCATCACCGCTTCGGTTCCCGAGGACACGAAGCGCACCTGCTCGGCCGCCGGGTAGGCGGCCGACACGCGCTCGGCGAGCGCGACTTCCGCCTCGCAGGGAGCGCCGAAGGTGGTGCCGCGCTCGAGCGCCGCGCCGATCGCCGCAAGCACCGCCGGGTGCGCATGGCCGGCGATCAGCGGGCCCCACGAGCCCACGAGGTCGAGGAAGGTGCGTCCGTCGGCGTCCGTCACGCGGCTGCCTGCGCCGCGCGTGATAAAGAGCGGCGTCCCGCCGACGGCGCGGAAGGCGCGCACCGGCGAGCTCACCCCGCCGGGGATCGCGCGGCAGGCGCGCTCATAGAGTTGCCGCGAGCGTTCGGGTGCCTTCATGACTCATCCTTCATCGCGGCGCCGTGGGCGCGGCCGGACTTGGCCGCATCGAAGAACGCATCCACGGCATCGGCGCTGGCGTGCAGCGCGGCGGCGCGCAGCCCCGCGAGCGGCAGATGCGCGAGGCGGTGCGCGACTGCCGCGCCCAGGCGCTCGAGCTGCGTGCGCTCGTGCTCGTCCAGCGTCCGCAGCTCGTGGCGCAAGGCGCGCGCCACCTCCTCGGCCGCGATCTCCTCGAAGCGCACGCGCAGATCCTGCAGCCGCGGCCCGAGCGCCCGCGTGGCGAGCTCGGCGCGCAGGTGCGCGAGACGCTCATCGATCGCGGCGCGCACCGGCGCGAGGCGCAGCAGCTGCGTGAGGCGCTGCCCCTGCGCCGCCTCGATGAGCTGGGTCATGCCGACGCGGTCGAGTCCGGCACGCCGCGCCGCCTCGGCATCGACGTTGGGCGGCACGCCGAAATCGATGACGAGCGGTGCCTGCTCACCGGCGTCGCGGGCGGCGGCGCGCAGCCGCAGCAGCGCATCCGCATCCAGCACCGGACCGGTGCCGCCCGCCGCCAGCACCAGCGCGCTGAGGGGCGGAGGGGCGCCGCGGAATTCATCGAGCGGAGCCAAGGGAGCCGAGACCGACTGCGCCAGCTCGCGCGCCGTGCCGAGCGTGCGGTTGACGATGAGGAGCGGAACGTTCGCCCGATGCAGGAGCGCCGCGCAGCGGCGCGTCATGGGGGACACGCCGACCAATGCCACGGTGCCGGGCGCGCCGTCCAGGTGCTTGAGCACCCGCTCGGCCGCCAGGTCGCCGAGCGAAGGAGTGCGCACGCGGGCCGTCATGCGCCGCACGCGCCGCGCCATGCCGAGCGCCTCGCCGATCAGCCGATCCAGCACCGGGCCGCAGGTGCGGGCGGTGCGCGACTCTTCCCACGCATCGCGCAGCTGTGCCGCGATCTCCTGCTCGCCGGTCTGCGCGGAGTCGAGTCCGCAGGCGAGCAGAAACAGGTGCTCGACCGCCGCCTCCCCGGTCCAGGCACGTAAGCTGCGCGCCGCCTCGCCGGGCTGCGAGTCGCGTCCGGTCAGGACCCGGTACACGTCCGGGCGGCAATCGCCGGCGGGGCTGCCGTCATGGGTCGCGTACACGACTTCGACCCGGTTGCAGGTTCCGACGTAGAGGATCTCGGCGGCATTCAAGCGCGCGCGCAGCTCCGGCAGGCGCACCGCGACTTCCGCCCGCGGCACCGCGAAGCGCGCGACCTCGTCGACGCCGGCGTGGCGATAGGACAGACCCACGACACCGATCTGGTGCATCTGAGCAGCTTAACCGGGCCTCACGGAGGCGAATGTCACCGAATGGTCACGGACTCGAGGCCGCCAGGCAAGGAGTGTGAAGGCCGTCCGCCAAGCCCCGCCGCAAGCGCGGCCGGCTACAGCGAAAGCGGCAGCTCCAGGTGCTGCGCATACATCATGTCCCGATGCCCGAGCAGAATCGGATCGAGCGCCGCCTCGGTCTGCGCATCCCGCGTCTCGAACGCGGCCCGGGTGCTGGCCGACATTGCGCACTGCGCGTGCGGCAACGGGCGAAACAACGCCATGACAGTCGCACTGTAGACGTCTGCCGCCGTCAGCGAGCTGCCGACATAGTAGCGGCTGCCCTTCTCACGCTGTGCCCGGAGGCGCGCGGCCAACATGCTGAGCAGCTCTACGACTCGGGCGGTGGCCGCTGCGCCCGTTTCGGGCCGGTAGCCGTACTTCTTTCCCAGGTACCGGGCCACCTGCTCGGGGAAACCGCCGGCACTCTGCATCCCGGCATGGATCAGCTGCAGGCGGCGCGACCAGCCCAGGCCCGCTTCACCGCAAATCTCATGAGCGAGGCCGAACACCAGGGCTCGCTCCGCCGGGTCCGCAGGCAGTAACGAAGGCATCGGCGCCAGGCGCTCGGCCAGCAGCAGGATCCCGGCCCAGCCGTCGCGAGGCCGTTCGTTTTCGTAGATCGCCACCGGACCGCTGCGCTGCCCGGCCCATTCCCTCAGGGGCTCGCTGTCGTAGACCAGACGCACCGCGGCCCACGCTATGCCCTTGATGTGCAGGATGCCCTTGGCGGCTTCGCCCCAGGGGCTGGGCACATCGCCCACGACCACCATGCGCAAACCGGGGCGTTGCCTCGCCTCTTCCACGCCAATGTATTCGAAGGCCACGGTCGGCTCCCTCAGAGCGTCAGGTGCAGGAACTGATTGAAGTCGCTGCGCACATAGTCGCCGAACGGCTCGCCGTCGACAAAGCCGCGGCTGCGATACAGCGCGAGCGCAGGGTCGAACGCCGCTCCGCTGCCGGTCTCGAGGCTCAGGCGGCGCATGCCGCAGGCCCGGGCTGCGCCGATGATCCGTTCGAGCAGAGCCGCCCCGACGCCGCGCCGCAGGAAGTCGGGATGCGTGCGCATCGACTTCACCTCGCCGGTCCCATCGGGCCAGGCCTTCAGAGCGCCGATACCCGCGATGCGCTCGCCCACCCAGGCCGTCCAGACGGTGACGCCGGGCGCCTGCAAGCCGGAAAGATCCAGCGCAAATACATACTCCGGACCCGGCGAGCTGGCGTGCATTCCCGCCAGGTGCAGCCTCAACAATTCCCGGGTCTGCTCGCCGCTCAGATTATCCTCCCTGATCTCGACCGGCTGCGGCGTTGCCATGCACACCCTCAGGCGCCGCCGCGTCAGAAATCCGCCGACAGATAGGCGAGCGCCATGTGCAGCGGCGGGTAAGGCGTGAGCCCGCCGCTCAAATCGTACACGTACCAGACCTTCTGGTCGGTGACGTTCTGCACCTGCACGCGCAGCGTCACCGGACGGCTCGTTGCACCGAAGCGATAGCGGGCGCCGACATTGACGATGGTCTGCGTGGGATTGTAGGCGCCGTCATCCAGCCGCACCGGCACGCGGCCGAGCTGCGTGGCCGTCATGTCGAGCGAGAGCCACCGCCAGACCGGCA
>DASPOP010000166.1:0-2936 GCA_035625955.1 Steroidobacteraceae bacterium
GCCGATGGCCGCAGGCGAGACCGCGGTCGAGGTCACTTCCCCCGTGTTCTACGACCCGGAAGGCAAGCGCCTCCATGCCTGACCTTAAGCCTGCGCGTCGCCCGCCGCTCCTCGCCGCGAGTCCCGGCGTGCGCCCGCTGCCGCCCGCGGCGCGCTGGATCCTGCGCGGCGGGCCCAAGGTCCGCCTCGCGGCCGAGGGTGCCCTCGAGCTGGCGGTTCCGGCGACGGCGTGCCGTGCCAACGCGGCGGGCGAGTCCGCGGCGCTGTGGCTCGGGCCCGACGAGTGGCTGCTGATCTCGGGCGAGCGCGCGGCCGACGAGACGGCGGCGGCGCTGCGCGCCGCCCTCGCCGGCCTGCCGCACTCGCTCGTCGACGTGAGCCACCGCCACATGGCGCTCGAGGTGCGCGGCCCGGACGCGCCGTTGCTCCTCGCCGCGGGCTGCCCGCTCGATCTCGATGCGGCCGCCTTTCCGGCCGGGATGTGCACGCGCACCATGCTCTCCAAAGCCGAAATCGTGCTGTGGCGCACCGCCGCCGACGTGTTCCGCATCGAGGTGTGGCGCTCGTTCGCGCCCTATGTAAGCGCCTTTCTGAGCGAAGCCGCGCGCGGGGTCTCTTAGGCAAGGCACCGTCGCAATTGGAGCGCCGGCCGGCCAATGGGTGGCTACACTGCGCCGCAGGCCGCTTGAGGCGCCGGAGAATCATCCCGTGAAGACGCACGTTCGGGTCCTCGTCATCGGCGGCGGCGTGGTGGGCGTCAGCACGCTCTATCACCTCGCGAAGAAGGGCTGGACGGATATCGCTCTCATCGAGCGCTCCGAGCTCACCGCCGGCTCCACCTGGCACGCCGCGGGTCTGCTGCCGCTCTTCAACATGAGCTACACGGTCGGCCAGCTGCACAAGTACTCGGTCGACCTCTATAAGAAACTGCCCGCGGAGACCGGCCAGGACGTGAGCTTCCACGTCACGGGAAATCTGCGCCTCGCGACCCATCGCGACCGCATGGACGAGTATCACAAGTACTGCGGCACGGCCAACACCATCGGCGTGCCCTTCGAGGTCATCACGCCGGCGCGCGTCAAGGAGCTGTGGCCGCTCCTCGATCTGGGCGGCAGCCCCGAGACGCCCGCGATCGTCGGCGCCCTCTATCACCCGCACGACGGGCACATTGCGCCGGCCGACCTCACCATGGCGCTGCGCAAGGGCGCGCGCAGTGCGGGCGCGGAGATCTACGAGCACACCGAGGCCACCGCCTTCGAGCGCACTCGCTCCGGCGAGTGGCAGGTGCGCACCAGCCAGGGCGATATCACCGCTCAGCATCTGGTGCTCGCGACCGGCAACTACGCGCGCCAGACCGGCAGGATGCTCGGCCTCAACGTGCCGGCGATCCCGGTCGAGCATCAATACATCGTCTACGACGAGTCGCCGGAGCTGGTCGCCTACCGCAAGGGCGGCGGGCGCGAGCTCGCCGTGCTGCGCGAGTCCGACAAGTCCTATTACCTGCGCGAGGAGCGCATGGGCTGGATCCTCGGCCCCTACGAAAAGGGTGCGCCGGCGCGCTTCGCCGACGGCGTCCCCGACTGGTTCGGCCGCAACCTGTTCCCCGGCGATCTCGATCGCCTGGTGCCGCACGTCGAGGCCGCGACCCGCCGCGTGCCCGCGCTCGAGAACTGCGGTATCAAGGACATCGTCAACGGGCCCATCTCCTATACGCCCGACGGCAGCCCCCTCATTGGCCCGGCCTGGGGACTGCCCAACGTATGGCTCAACGAAGGCCACAGCTTCGGCATCACCGCCGCCGGCGGCGCCGGCTGGCAGCTCGCGGAATGGATCGTCGAGGGCGAGCCCGGCATCGATCTGCTGGCGGTCGATCCGCGCCGTTTCGGCGCCTATACGTCGAAGCGCTACGTCGTCAGGAAGAACGAGGAGACCTATCGCAACGTCTTCACCATTCACTATCCCGACGAGGAGCGGCCGGACGGACGGCCCGCCAAGACCAGCCCGGTCTACGACAAGCTGAATGCCCGCGGCGCGGTCTGGGGACAGCGCTACGGCTGGGAGCGTGCCAACTGGTTCGCGCCCGCCGGCGTCGAGCGCAAGGACCGCTGGAGCTTCCGCCGCAGCAACTACTTCGAGCAGGTCGGCAACGAGGCGCGGCTGATGCGCGAGCGCGTCGGCGTGATCGATCTCACGCCCTTCACCAAGCACGAGGTCACCGGCCCCGGCGCCGAAGCCTGGCTCGACAGCCTGGTCGCCAACAAGGTGCCGGCGCGGGTCGGCCGCATGGCGCTCTCGCACGCACTCACGCGCCGCGGCGGCATACGCTCGGAGTTCACCATCACCAGGATCGCCGAGCAGCACTTCTACGTGGTGAGCGCCGGCGCCGCCGAGCGCTACGACAGCGACTATCTCTTCAAGGCGCTGCCGGCGGACGGCTCGGTCGGACTGCGCAACATCACCAACACCCGCGGCACCTTCGTGCTCGCGGGACCTAAGTCGCGCGAGGTGCTCGCGCAGCTCACCGACACGCCGCTCGACAACAACTCCTTCCCGTGGCTCACGGCGCAGGTCATCGAGGCCGGGCTCGCGGTCGATGTATATGCGCTGCGCGTCAACTTCGTCGGCGCCCTGGGGTGGGAGCTGCACTTCCCCGTCGAGTACGCGCACGGCCTGTTCGACGCGCTGTTCGAGGCCGGCAGGCCCCACGGAATCGGCATGGTCGGCATGCGCGCCATGGAGTCGCTGCGCATGGAGAAGTCCTACCGCATGTGGGGCAGCGACCTCACTCCCGACTACACGCCCTTCGAGGCGAGCCTCGATCGCTTCGTGCGCATGGGCAAGGGGCCGTTCATCGGGCGCGAGGCGCTCGAGCGTCAACTCGAGGCCGGCGTGCCGAATCGCTTCGTCACCCTCGAGGTGCACGGTGTCACCGATGC
>DASPOP010000167.1:0-2236 GCA_035625955.1 Steroidobacteraceae bacterium
CCGAATGGAGCGCGGACTTGAGGCTCGTTCCGGGCACGAACGGCGCGCGCCCGGGCTGGCGTGTGCGCGCCGATACGAGCCTCGCCGGCGTCACGAGCAGCCTGCCCGAGCCCCTCGCCAAGGCGCCCGGGTCGGTGCTGCCGCTGCACGTCGAGCTCCTCGGGACCGAGGACGCAGGCGAGCTGCGCGTCGCGCTCGGCGAGAAGCTGCGAGGCGTCGCGGCGGTCAGCCGCCGGGGCCAGCTGTGGCGGATCGAGCGCGGCGCGGTGAGCTTCGGCGCGGGCGCAGCTGCGATGCCGGCCGCTCCCGTCATGCAGATCGAGGGCAGCGTGAGCCGGCTGGATCTGCCGGGGTATGCGTTGCTGTGGCGTCAGCTCGCGCAGGATTCCGCCTTGCCGGCGCTGCGCGTCGAGCTCACGGCGGCCGAGCTTCTCGCCGCCGGCCGGAGCTTCGCCGACGTGCGCGTGTCGGCGGAGGCGGGCCTTGCCTCCGGGCAGGTCAGGCTCGAATCCCGCGACCTCGATGCGCGGGTGGCCTGGCCCGCCGCGGTCGATGCCGCCCATCCCGTGAGCGCGCATCTCGAGCGGCTGGATGTCGCGCGGCTCACCGACGACGGCGCCGGTTCCGCTGCGCTGTTGACCGCGCTCGGATCCGACTCGCAGCTTTCCATCGGCGATCTCCTGTGGCAGGGGCGCCCGCTCGGCGGCCTCGATGCGACGCTCGCCGCGCGCGCCGGCACGCTCGAGGTGCGGGACCTGCGCATCGCCGGCGCCGGCGATGAGGCCCGCGGTGGGCTCAGGTGCAGCGACGGCGCGTGCCGCGCGAGCTTCACTCTCGCGAGCCGCGATGCCGCCGCGACCCTCGCCCGGCTCGGCTTGCGCGCCGACCTGACCGCCGCGCGGGCGGTGGCGAGCGGCGAGCTCGAATGGCCCACGGGGTCCACCGCGATACTGGCCGATGCCAGGGGCCAGCTGCATGTGGAGCTCGACGACGGCCTCGCCCGCAGCGTCACGGCGCCTGGCGCTCAGGGCGGCTCTCTGGGGCTGCTTGCAGTGCCCGGACTTTTCGCGGGATTAGGCCTGCCGCAGCTGCCTTTCGCCCGGCTCAGTGCGGATTTCAAGGTGGCCGATGGCCAGGCGCTTACCTCCAACCTCCACCTGGACGGGGATACCGAGATCCTGATGCGGGGCCGCATCGGACTCCTGGCTCACGACTACGATGCCCAGGTCTGGGTGCTGAAGGGCGAAGAGCGGCTGCCGGCCGCCGTGCGGCGTCTCGGCCCCGGACCACGGGTGGCGGCGCTCTGGATGTCGCTGCGGGAGCTCTTTGCCGGCTCCAACCACGAGCGCGCCGCGTTGCGCTTGCGTGGCACCTGGGATGACCCCATGGTTAGCCCATGAGAGTCGCGGCCCTGCAGATGACCTCGGGACCGGAGGTCGAGGCGAACCTCGCCCAGGCCGGGGCGCTGCTCGAGGAGGCCGCGGCGGGCGGCGCGCGCCTCGCCGTCCTGCCCGAGAACTTCTCGTTCCTGGGCTTGAGGGACGCCGATAAGCGCGCGGTCGCAGAAACCGACGGCGCAGGTCCGGTGCAGGAGTTCCTCGCCGCGAGCGCCCGGCGGCTGAAGCTCTGGATCGTGGGCGGCACCATACCGCTCAAGAGCGGCGCAGACGGACGCGTAGCCGCCGCCTCGCTGGTCTACGATGCCGACGGCGCCCGCGCCGCGCGCTACGACAAGATCCATCTCTTCGACGTCGACATTCCCGGGCGCGCCGAAACCTATCGCGAGTCGGCCAACGTCGCCCCGGGAACGCGCGCGGTGGTGCTCGATACGCCGGCGGGACGCCTCGGACTCTCGGTATGCTACGACGTGAGGTTTCCGGAGCTGTACCGCCACCTGAGCGCCGCGGGGGCGCAGCTGCTTTCCGTGCCGTCCGCGTTCACCGCCCCCACGGGGCGCGCTCACTGGGAGACGCTGCTGCGCGCCCGCGCCATCGAGAACCTCTGTTACGTGATCGCACCGGCGCAGTCCGGGATCCATCCCAACGGGCGTGAGACCTATGGAGACAGCATGATCGTCGACTACTGGGGCCGGATACTGCAGCGCGTGCCGCGCGGGCGCGGCTGCGCGCTGGCCGAGATCGATCTGGCGCGCCAGGAGAGCGTGCGGGCGAGCTTCCCGGCCCTGAGCCACCGCGCGCTCACCCCGGAAGCCTCGCGATGAGCACGCCGCCGAGCG
>DASPOP010000168.1:0-6260 GCA_035625955.1 Steroidobacteraceae bacterium
CCTGCCCTGTAGAGACTCATAGATCCGCCGAAGGCGTGCTTGCCCGGGGCGGACACTAGGATCCAGCGGGACAACACCGCCGGATAACACGCTCCGCATCCGCACGCCGGAATCGACGGTGCGGATGAAGGCATAGTCCAGCCCGTGGCGAAAGCCGCGGATGTGCTGTCCCCCCGCCTCCACCACTGGCGGATCCCGGCCGCGAGGCCGGGGTCCGGCCGCAGCTCAAGTCTGCGGGGCGGGAGGCGATCGGCCGTCGAGCGAGGCAAGCGTCCCGTAAAGGTCCGGCCGGCGGTCGCGGAACACGAACCAGTTGTCGCGCAGCTCGCGCGTCGCCTCGAGATCGAACGTGTGCACCAGCACCGCATCCCCCTCCTCCGGCGCCTCCGCGACCTTGGCGCCCAGGGCATCCGCGATGAACGAGGAGCCGTAGAAGCGGATGTACAGTCCCTTGGGATCCTGCAGCGAGCGCTCGAGGCCGTAGCGGTTCGACGCCACGAGCGGCGTCAGGTTCGCGGCCGCGTGCCCCTGCTGGGTGCGTTGCCAGTGATCACGTGAGTTGACCGGCACCGCGGGCGGCGGCTCGGTCCCGATCGCGGTGGGGAAGAAGAACAGCTCCGCGCCGAGCAGCGCCATGACGCGCGCGGTCTCCGGAAACCACTGGTCCCAGCAGATGCCGACGCCGATGCGCGCAAAGCGCGTGTTCCACACCCGAAAGCCGGTGTCGCCGGGCGAGAAGTAGTTCTTCTCCTGGTAGCCGGGGCCGTTCGGGATGTGACTCTTGCGGTAGACGCCGAGATTGCTGCCGTCGGCGTCGAGAATCGCAATGGAATTGAAGTATGCCGGCCCCGCACGCTCGAAGAAGCTGATCGGGAGCACCACGCCGAGCTCGCGCGCGACGTCGCTGAAGTGACGCACGGCGGGATCGTCCGCGACGCTGTGCGCGAGGCCTAAGTGCCGCGCGTCCTGCTCGATGCAGAAGTACGGTGTCTCGAACAGCTCGGGCAGCAGGATGATCTGCGCCCCCCGGGCGGCGGCCCTGCGCACCAGCTGCTCGGCCCGCGCGATGTTGCCGCCGGCATCCCAGTCGCAGGACATCTGCAGCGCAGCGACCGCCACCGGCCGCGGCGGTCTCGAAAAATGCTCAGGGGCTCTCGACATCGCTCACCTGCCACCACCTCGATACACGCAGGCGGCGATTCTACTAGCTTGCCGGGCTCACCTTAGCGAACTGAAGCTTGAGCTTTGCGGCGAGCCGCGACCGACTCGTTCACCTGGCTCGTGATGCGCATCGCCGTCTCGAGCGCGGTGAGCCCGGCCTCCCCCGGAACCACCGGCGGACGGCCGCTGCGGATGCACTCGAGAAAGGAGTCGATCTCGGCCTTGAGCGCGTCTCCCTGCTCGAGGCTCTGCTCCTCGATGCTCACCGGCAGCTCGCCGGGCACCCCGCTCGTCGGGCGCTTGCGGATGTGCGTGACGATCTTCTGCTGCAGATCGAGCGAGAGGTAGGCGTCGTCCTCGAAGATACGCAGCTTGCGCTCGGTCTTGAGACTGACGCGCGACGCGGTGGCATTGGCGATGCAGCCGTTCTCGAAGCGGATGCGGGCGTTGGCGATGTCGATCTCGTCGGAGAACACCGGCGTGCCGATCGCATCGATGGTGGCGATCGGTCCGCCGACGATGGTCTGCACGATGTCGATGTCGTGGATCATGAGGTCGAGCACCACGTTCACGTCGGTGCCACGCTCGCGGTAAGGCGCGAGCCGGTGGCATTCGACGAAGCGCGGCGCGGTGAGAAACGGCATGGCGGCGAGAATCGCCGCGTTGAAGCGCTCGAGATGCCCCACCTGGAGGACGCGGCGCTCGCGCGCCGCCACCCCGATCAGCTCGCGCGCCTGGCTCGCGGTCTCGGTGATCGGCTTCTCGACCAGCACGTGCGCGCCGCTCTCGAGAAACTCGCGCGCGATGCCGAAATGCGCCGGGGTCGGCGTCACGACGCTCACGGCGTCGACCTTGCCGAGCAGCTCGCGGTAATCGCTTAAGGGGAGCGTCTTCAGCTCCGCGGCAACCTGTGCGCGGGCGTCCGGTCGCGGATCGACGACCGCCGCAAGCTCGCAGCCCTCGGCCTGCGCGTACTTCTGGGCGTGGAATCTGCCGAGGTAGCCGACCCCGATGACGGCGGCTCTGATTTTCTGCATGAGGACGTTATTATGCCCGCCCCCATGGCCAGCACACCCCTCGAGCACCTCGCGCGCGCCCGGCAGTCACTCGCCGGACTGTCCCGTACGCAGCGTGAGCTGATCGTCGCCGGCGCCGGCCTCGCGGTGGGCCTGCTGGTGATGCCCTTCATCATCTGGGCCGCCGGCAATCGCGTCCTCGGCCCCTACACCCATGGGGACAACCCCAAAGCCGGGCCCTGGGCGCTGTTCGCCGATTATGTCGTAGGCCTCGCCCACGGCTCGGCCGTGTTCTGGGTCGTCGCGCTGGGTCCGCTGGCGCTCTTCATGCTGATCCGGGGCTTTCTTGCCCTCCTGCGGCGGGTGCCGCTCCTCAGGCGCTATTGAGGCCAGTAGAGCCACACCACCAGGGCGAAGACCGCCAGGGTTGCGCCATGCGCCGCCCCCCGCCAGCGCCGCTCGCGCAGCTGCCCATAGAAGCTCGCCCCCGCGACCACTGCGAACAGGGTGAAGACCAGGATGGCGCGTACCAGGTGGGAGTGCTCCGGGGCGAAGCGCTGCTCGTCCTCGGGAAGCAGCAGGATGACGATCCAGGTCATGATAAGACCGGTGGCCAGGGCCACGGCCGACCCCGCCAAAATCGCGAGCAGAGCTGTCAAAGGCTTCATGCTGTGAGGACCGCACTTGCTAAAGGCGAACGGTAGGCTCTAGCCTACCTCTAAGATTTTACCGAACCTGCGAGCTGACCCGATGACCGAGTCCCTGCGCCGCTCCTCTGGCTGGATAACTGCGTGCCTCGTGGCGCTGGCGGCGCTCGCGCTCGCCGGCTCCGTGCAGGCCCCGGCCAGCCCTTCGCTCCTGCCGCCCGGAGCGATCGCCCCGACCGACTCGCAGCGCGCCACCGCGCGCAAGATCGGCCGCATCCTCGAGGAGGCGCACTACAGCCACGCGCCGATCGACCGCAAGATGTCGGAGACTGTCTTCCAGCGCTATCTCGAGTTCCTCGATCCGCAGCGCAGCTACCTGCTCGCCGCCGACATCAACGAATTCTCCGCGTACCGCGACCAGTTCGACGAGATGATCCGCACCGGCAACATCGACCCGGCGTATCTCATGTTCGCGCGCTTCCAGCAGCGCAATCGCGAGCGCATGCAGTATGCGCTCGCGCAGCTGAAGACCGAGCCTGACTGGACCGTGGACGAGTCGTTCGAGTTCGACCGCTTGCACGCGCCCTGGTCGGCGGATCAGACGCAGATCGATGACCTGTGGAGACGGCGCGTCAAGAACGACTCGCTGTCGCTGCTGCTCACCGGCAAGCAGTGGCCGGAGGCGGCCGACATCCTGCGCAAGCGCTACGAGCGCGTGCTGAAGCGCATCGACCAGGTGACGAACGAGGACGTGTTCGAGAACCTGATGAACGCCTACGCCCGCGCCTTCGACCCGCACTCGAGCTATTTCTCGCCGCGCAGCTCCGAGGAATATCGCATCCAGATGAGCCTCAATTACGACGGCATCGGCGCCTCGCTCCAGGTGGTCGACGACTACGTCACCATCATGAACGTCATCGAGGGCGGTCCGGCGGCGGCGGCCGGCACGATCAAGACCAACGACCGCATCACCGCCGTCGGCCAGGGGCGCGAGGGCGTGCTCACCGACGTCATCGGCTGGCGGCTCGATGACGTCGTACAGCTGATCCGCGGCAAGGCGGGCACGGCCGTGCGCCTGCAGATCCTGCCCGGGGGCGCGGCTCCCGGCAGCCCGGAGAAAGTGCTCGAGTTCGTGCGCAACAAGATCACGCTCGAGGCCCAGGCCGCGCACAAGGACGTCAAGACGGTGGCGCGCAACGGCCGCACCTACCGCATCGGCGTCATCACGGTGCCCGGCTTCTATCAGGACATCGCCGCGCAGAATGCCGGCGACGAGAATTACCGCAGCACCACGCGCGACGTCGCCAGGCTCGTGCGCGAGCTCAAGAGCGAGAACGTCGACGGCCTGGTGCTCGATCTGCGCGGCGACGGCGGCGGTTACCTGCCGGAGGCGACCGCCCTGACCGGCCTCTTCATCAGCCACGGGCCGGTAGTGCAGCTGCGCGATACCTCCGGACGGCTCGAAGTACTCGACGACCCGCAGACCGCTCCGGCCTACGACGGTCCGCTCGCCGTGCTGGTCGACCGCATGAGCGCCTCGGCGTCCGAGATCTTTGCGGGCGCGATCCAGGACTATCACCGCGGGCTGATCATCGGTCAGACGACCTTCGGCAAGGGCACGGTGCAGAATCTGGTGCCGCTCGATCGCTGGTCGCGGGAGCCGGTGAACGGCCAGCTCACCGTCACGATCGGCAAGTTCTACCGCGTGACGGGCGAGAGCACCCAGCATCGCGGCGTCGAGCCCGATATCCCGCTGGCCTCGGTGCTCGACACCAAGGAAGTCGGCGAGAGCGCGCTCGAGTCCTCGCTCCCCTGGGACCGCATTGCCGGCGTGCCCTTCAAGACCAGCGCCGTAGCGGCCACCGAGCCCTCGGTGGCCACCCTCGCCTCCGCGGAGGATGCGCGCGCGCAGCGTGACCCCGACTATCGCTGGCTGGTCTCGGACATCGCCGCCATCGACACCCTGCGCGAGCAGAAGAGCGTGTCGCTGAATCTCAAAGTGCGCCGCGAGGAGCGCGCGCGCGAGGACAAGGAGCGGCTCGAGCGCGAGAACAGCCGCCGCGTCGCCAAGAACCTGCCGCCGCTGAAGACGGTCGCGGAGCTCGATAAGGCCAAGGAAGAGCTGCCCGACGTGATGCTCGATCAGGCCGCGCAGATCATGACTGACGTGGTCAGCGGCGCGCGGCCCGGGCCGGCGCAGAAGACCGCCCGCGCCGGATAGTCCCTACCGCAAAAGTACCCGGAACAGATCCCAGGTATCCTCGGCGAGCACGTTGGGCACGTGGGGATCGAGGGTGCCCGGCGCCGCGGCGATCGAGTCGCTGGTCGGGCAGGTGTCGGCGGGGCCGCGATAGCTCGCCAGCGGCTGCAGCCGCTCGGTGTGCGCGCGGATCTCCTCGGCGAGCGCGTCGCGGGCCGCGAGCAGCCGCTGGGCGCGGCTGATCTGCCCCATCAGCAGGACACATTCCTTCGGGTTGCCGTAGACATCGCCCGCCGCGCGCCGTCCGGTCGCCTCGCGCGCCATCTGCAGCAGCGGCTTCTCGATCACCTTGAGGCGCTCGCACAGCACCTCGGCATAGGCAATCGCGGCGAGATTGATGGCACGGCGCGCATCGAGCGACAGCCCCGGAAACTCCGGCAGTTCTTCCATGTTGACCGCATCGAGCTCCGACTGCTTCTCGGTGAGCGCGGCGCTCGCGGCCGCCGCGGCCGCCAGCGCGCCGTGGATGCGGCGGTCGAGAGCCTTGCGCTTGAAGTAGTGCCAGAAGCGCGTGAGCTTGGTGAGCTCGCCGCCGAGCTGCGTGACCAGCGCAGTCGCCTCTTCGCTCAGACCGCGCGCCGCGGCTACGTTGCCCTCGGCGGCCTGGCGGCGCGAGAACTGCTGGCGGTTGTGGTGCGCGAGATGGAGCTTGCGCTCGCGCTCATCCTGCTGGCTTCTGAGGTCCGCGACGAACTGCTCGATGAGCTCGCGCCCGTTCTGCCACAGGCGGCGCAGCTGATAGAAGGCGAGCGTCGCATAGGCGGTGTCGTTGCTGCTTAAGCGGGCCTCGAGCTCGTTCAGCATGTCCTGGACGCGCTGGGTCGCCGCCTCCTGCTGCTTGACGAGGTCCTTGAGGCGGTAGGTCTCCTCCTGCAGCCCGCCGTATTGCTTCTTCAGCTCGGCGCGGTTGCGGAACAGCTCTATGACCCGATGCTCTTCAGCGTCGGGGCCGCGCTCGGGGCGCAGGTTGAGCTTGACGAATCCGAGTTGCCGCAACAGGTTCATGAGAAATCGGGCGGGCGACCGCCCCTTCTCATGCGCCGGCGGTAAGCCTTGTGCGGGATGAGAAGCGATGACCTCGCTCCACGCAGTATTCCAGCCACTTGTTTAACATCACATTGCGTGCCCAGCGCTGATCCAGTTCACGCTCCGCGCGGCTGCGCAGCGCCTTGAGCA
>DASPOP010000169.1:0-6908 GCA_035625955.1 Steroidobacteraceae bacterium
ATGCCGGCGACGCCCTACCGCGTGTGGCAGGCCATTCAGGCCGCCGCCGGGCGCTGAGGGGAGGCGAGTCATGTCTGACATTTCCTATCACCGGCCCGCCTCGCTCGCAGAGGCGGCACGTCTGGCGATCAGCGATCCGGATGCGCGCATCCTCGCCGGGGGCCAGTCGGTCCTGCCGTCCATGAGACTCGGGCTGCTCGCGCCGTCGGCGCTCATCGACCTGGCCGCGATCGGCGAGCTGCAGGGGATCCGTAGCGACGGCCGCACGCTGACGATCGGCGCCATGACGACGCACGCGGCCGTGGCTGCCTCGAAGGAGGTGCAGGGGAAGATCCCGGCACTGGCGCAGCTCGCCTTTGGCATCGGCGACGCGCAGGTGCGCAACCGCGGAACCATCGGCGGCTCGATCGCCAACAGTGACCCGGCGGCCGACTACCCGGCCGCGGTGCTCGCGCTCAACGCCACCGTCCGCACCAGCGTGCGCAGCATGCCGGCAGACAGTTTTTTTACGGGCCTGTTCTCGACCGCACTCAAGCCCGGCGAGCTGATCGGTGCGATCGACTTTCCGCTTCCCGTGAAAGCTGCCTACGCCAAGTTCCGGCAACCTGCCTCGCGCTTTGCGCTGGTGGGGGTTTTCGTCGCCCGGGCCGGTAACGCCGTGCGGGTCGCCGTGACCGGCGCCGGTTCCTGCGCCTTCCGCGCCGCGGCTCTCGAGACGGCGCTCGCCCGATCGTTCACGCCTCAGGCATGCGACGGCGTGCGCATCGACCCCGCTACCCTGAGCTCGGACATCCACGGCAGCGCCGAATACCGCGCTCACCTCATCCCGGTGCTGGCACGCCGGGCGGTGCAGCAGATACTCGGCTGAGGCGACGTGACGACGCAGCCGCTCGTGCCCGCCAGCATCGACGAGACGCAGGCGCGGCTGCTCGAGCATGATTACGTCGCCGATCGCCAGCTCGCGACCGCAATCTTCCTCGGCTTGAAGCTCGAGCGGCCTCTGTTCGTCGAAGGCGAGCCGGGCACGGGCAAGACGGAAATCGCCAAGGTTCTGGCGCGCGCGCTCGGCACCGAGCTCATCCGGCTGCAATGCTACGAGGGGCTCGACGTCAGCCAGGCGGGGTACGAATGGAACTACGCGCGGCAGATGCTCGAGATCCGTCTCGGCGAAGCCGCCCACGAATCGCGCGAGCAGATGGCCGCGCAGCTGTTCTCCGAGCGCTTCCTGATTGCGCGGCCGCTGCTCAAGGCATTGCAGCCCCACCCGACACCTCCGGTGCTGCTGATCGACGAGCTCGACCGCGCCGACGAGCCGTTCGAGGCCTATCTCCTCGAGGTGCTTGCGGATTTTCAGATCACGATTCCCGAATTCCGCACCGTGCTCGCTGCGCGTCCTCCCGTGGTCGTGATCACCTCCAACCGCACCCGGGAGATCCACGACGCCGTCAAGCGGCGCTGTATCTATCACTGGGTGGATTACCCGGACGCCGCGCGCGAGCTCGAGATCATCCGCCGCAAGGTCCCCGGGGCGAGGGAGGCGCTGTCGCGGCAGATCGTCGCGTTCGTGCAGGGACTGCGCACGCTCGATCTATACAAGCTCCCGGGTCTCTCGGAGACCATCGAGTGGGGACGGGCATTGCTGGCGCTCGACCGCCTGAGCCTCGATGCGCAGACCGTCGACGACACCCTCGGCGTGCTGCTGAAGAGCCAGGACGACATCGCGCGCGTGCGCGGCTCCGAGGCGGCACGGTTGCTCGAGCGGATCACCGCCGGCGCTGCCGGCGCCGCAGTCGGCTGACCATGCTGCCCACCTCGGCGCCCGGGCAGGCAGGCGCGGGACAGCTGGCGAACAACGTCCTGCATTTCGCGCGCGTGCTGCGCAAGGCCGGCCTGCCGCTGGGGACGGATCGGCCGCTGCTCGCGTTGCAGGCGCTCGGGATCGCGGGTGTCGGCTCGCGCGCCGACCTGTACGCGGTGCTGCGCGCCTGTCTCATCGATCGCATCGAGCATCGCGCGCTCTTCGATCAGGCGTTCGAGCTGTTCTGGAGGGATCCGGAGCTGCTCGAGGAAGTCATGCGGCTGCTGCTGCCGTCCGTGCCGGGCGCCAGTCGCCGGCCTGAGCTGGGCGAGCGGCACCGGGAGGCGTTGGGGCCGATGGCCCGGCAGCTGCCGCAGCGCGCGGCTGCGGTGCGGGAGCGCGCGGACGGCGACGCCCACATGAGCTCCTCGGACCGCGAGCGGCTGCGCAAGGCCGACTTCGACACCATGACCACCGCGGAGTGGACGGCGGCCAAGCGGCTGGTCGCCGCGCTCGAGCCGCTGCTCGCGCGCCTCGCCACCCGGCGCGATGCCGGCGGCTCGCATGCGGCGCGCCTCGATCTGCGGCGGCTGCTGCGGGACTGCGCCCGGCACGGCGGCGACATCGTCAGCATTCCGTACCGCTCGCGCACGACCCGCGTCGAGCCGCTGACCGTGATCGTCGACATCTCCGGATCGATGGCGCGTTACTCGCGCATGTTCCTGCACTTCATGCACGCGCTGGTGAACGGCTCATGCAATGGCGCCTTGCGCGTCAACACCTTCGTCTTCGGCACGCGGCTCACGAATGTGACGCGACAGCTGCGCGCCCGCGATCCCGACGAGGCGGTAGCGCAGGTGGTCGCAGCGGTCGAGGACTGGTCGGGCGGCACGCGCATCGGCGCGTGCCTCGCCGAATTCAACCGGCGCTGGGCGCGGCGCGTGCCGCTCAGCTCCGCGACGGTGCTGCTCCTCACCGACGGTCTCGAGCACGCCGAGACCGGGCGGCTGTCGCTCGAGACCGCGCGCCTGGCACGCTCCTGCCGGCGGCTCTGGTGGCTGAATCCGCTGCTGCGCTACGCGGGCTTCGAGCCCCGCGCGCTTGGCATCCGCGCCATGCTGCCGCACGTCGACCGCTTCCTGCCGGTGCACGACCTGGCATCGCTCGAGGAGCTGGCTCGCTCTCTCAGCGGCTCAGGTGCCGTCCTTGGGGAGCTGCGGCGCGGGCCAGGGGTGCTCGGACTTGCTGCTGAAGATCTCATCGGGCTCGGCGCGCGCGAGCGTCCAGTCCCCGCGCGCGATCTCGGCCTCGAGCTGACCCGGCCCCCAGCCTGAGTGACCCATGAAGATGCGCAGGCCGTCCATCGGCTTGTCGCGATCGAGCAGCCGCAGCAGCAATTCCCGGCTCGCGCTCAGATAGACGCCGTCGCACGCCCGAATCGCATGCTCGGGCGGCCTGGTCGCGCGGAACAGGAACCATACCGACCCGATCTCCACGGGTCCGCCGAAGTACACCCGGTCATCGAGGTCCGCGAGGCGCTTGCGATCCGGGAACAGGCGCGCGACCGGCAGCGGCGTGGGCCGGTTGATCACGACCCCGACCGGAGCGGAGCCGAGGTTGTTCATCACCAGCACCACCGAGTCGCCAAAAAAAGGGTCGCGCAGCTCGGCCCGGGCCTTGATCAGGATTGCGGTCAGGGGCCTGGTATCGTCGGCGGGCGTGGCGCGGGGCAGCGCGCCCAGAGCCAGGAGCATCAGGAGCGCTCCTGCCGCGCCGCGCCGCGAAAGCGGCCGGTAGCAATCCCGCAGGTTCCCTGACGTTTGCACGCTCATCTCTGCGATTGTGGCTCGCAAGTTGCGCTCCCTGTGACGCCTCTCACCGAACCCGCCCCTGCGGAAGCGACCGGCGTCACACCTCGCTGTAGTCCGCCGCCTACAATAACAATCGGTTACACATCGTAGGGATTGTGGGGAAAATTAAGTGAACGTACGGAAGCGAAAAGCGCGCGCGCGCAGAAAGGCCAAGGCCAACCGGCTGGCACGCTGGCAGGGCGTTCCCCTGTACGCGTAAGACCGGGCCCGCGTCAGCGCGTGAGCGGAGCGAGGCTCATGCGTTCGAGTGCAGAATCGAGCGCCGGCAGATCGCTCTGCATGAGCTGTTTTAACCCCGCGTCCACGCCCGACATCTCGCCTTCGAGTGTCTTGAGATTCTCGAGCTGCGCTTCGGTCGGTGCGAAGTCCGCGCCGCCGGCGACGTCCCCGCCGCCGGTCCCGACCTCGGCGTTGAGCCAGATCAGATCGAGATAGGCGCCATCGGCCTCGACGAAGTACTTGTCGTCGCTGTCGCGCAGCGCGCGTGACACCAGGCGCGACTCGGCCGCCTGCAGCTTCTGGTCGAGGCTCTCGGCCGCCTTCAGCAGCTCGCTGCGTTGCTGCTGCTCGGCGGCGTGCAACTCGCGTTCGGGAGCGGCCGCGGGCTCCTCCTCGGGCTCATCGTCCTCCTCGGCAAGCACCGCCTCCTGCTTGCCATGCGCCTTCGCGGGCCGCAGCATGCTCTCGATGACCTCGAGCTGCCTGCGCAGCCATTCGACCTGGTTGACGACGTCGGAGACGTGGCTGATATCGTCACGGATTCTGACCAGTGTGCTGACCGAGAGCTGGATATCCGCTGCCGAGCCCGGCGCGCGCGGATCGCTCACCACGGTGAGCGGCTGAGTCAGAGACTGCCCGGCCACTTTGAGACGCACCGAGTAGCTGCCCGGGGCGACGATCGGGCCGACTTCTGCCGGCTTCGAGCCCCAGTGCGTGATCGGCCGCGAATCCTCGTCGCGGAAGCGCGGCTCCTGCCAGATGTGGGGATTGTCGGGAGCGAGGGTTCGCAGCGCTACGACCCGCGGTGACTCGTAGCGCAGATCCCAGCTCACGCGATTGATGCCGGTGGTGAGATCCTTCGCCTCGAGCTTGCGGATCACGCGGCCCCCGGAGTCGAGGATCTCGAGGTGCACGGGATCCTTCGGTGCCGTGGCGAGCGAGAAATTGAGCAGCGCCGCACCGCCCTGCACGAAACGGTAGGTCTTGCGCGGCTCGAACAGAACCGCCGCGGCACCGGAGCCGTGCCGCGCCAGCTGCTCGAGCGGCGTGATGTCGTCGAGGATATAGAGCCCGCGGCCATAGGTGGATACGACCAGGTCGTGGAACTCCCTCTGCACCACCGCCCAGGTGACGGGCGCGGGCGGCAGTCCGTTCCTGAGCGCCGTCCAGTGTCCGCCGTCGTCCAGCGAGTAGTAGAGGCCGTTGCCCGTTCCGGCAAACAACAGGCCCCGGCAGTCCGGGTCGTCGGTGACCGTGCGCACGTACGACAGCTCGTGCTTCGGCAGGTTGCCGTTGATGCGTTTCCAGGTGTTGCCGAAATCGCTGGTCTTGAAGATGAACGGCTCGCGGTTGTCCACCAGATGGAAGTCGACGCTGACATAGGCGCTCGCGGCATCGAAGCTCGAGGGCGCGATGCTGGTGATCGTGCCGCCCGCAGGCAGGCCCGTCACGTGGCTCGTGACGTTGATCCAGTTCGCGGCGCCGTCTTTGGTGTACCAGATCTGTCCGTCGTTGGTGCCGGCCCAGATCAGGCCCTTCTGCAGCTTCGAAGGCGCGATCGCGAACACCACCTCGCCGTAGAACTGTCCGAGGTTGTCGCCGACGATGCCGCCCGACGGCGCGATATGCGCCGGATTCCGGGTGGAGAGATCGGGACTGACCACCGACCAGCTGTGGCCGGCGTCGCTGGTCCTGAAGATCACCTGGCAACCGTAGTAGACCGTGTTGTGGTCGAAGGGATCGATCGCGAGCGGCGGCGTCCAATGGCAGCGGTACTTGATGGCGTTGGGCGGTGAGTCGAGCGTGTGCTTCCAGGGGCTCACCGAATGCGCTTCCCGGTAGCGCGCATCCCAGCGCGTCACCGTATCGCCGTAACAGGTCGCCCACACGATGTTGGGATCGGCGGGATCGGGAATCGTGAAGCCGGACTCGCACCCGCCCATGTGGCGGTCCCAGCCTTCCTCTCCGCCGAGGGGCACGCTCGGGCCGCGCATGTTCCCGTCGTCCTGCATGTTGCTGTAGAAGTAGTAGGGGATCTGCTGGTCCACGGCCACGTGGTACATCTGCCCGATGGGCAGCTGGACGCGATGGAAGCCGCGGCCATGCACGGTCGTGATGATCATCCCGCCGTCGTCGGTGATGACGAAGCGGTCGGGGTTCAGCGGATCGATCCAGATGTCGTGCGTGTCGCCGCCCCAGCGCACCTCGTGAAAGCTCTCGCCCGAGTCGAGCGACTGCCAGAAGGAGCTGTTGGCGACCAGCACCTCGCTGTCGATTCCCGTCGAGACGGCGAGGCGGATGTAGTAGCCCGCGCGGCCGATCAGCGCCCGCTGCGAATTGACGCGCTTCCACTGCTTGCCCGCGTCGTCGGAGCGCCACACCGACCCCTGGTCGCTGGTCTGGATGAGGGCATAGATGCGCTGCGAGTTGGTGGGCGCGATCGCCACGTCGATCTTGCCGAGGGGCCCTTCGGGCAGGCCGTCCTTCTCGAGCCGCTTCCAGCTGGTACCGCCGTCGTGCGAGAGGTAGACGCCGCTGCCGGGGCCGCCGCTGTATTCACCCCAGGTGTGCATCTCCACCTGCCACATGCCGGCGATCAGGGTGTGCGGATCGCGGGCATCGAGCGACAGGCCCGAGCAGCCGACGTTCTCGCCCGCGAACAACACCCGCACCCAGTGCTGCCCGCCGTCGCTGGTGCGATACACGCCACGCTCCTGCTGCGGCCCGGTGACGCGGCCGAGCACGCAGGCGAACACGATGTCGGGGTTGGTGGGGTGCACGATGATGCGGCCGATGCGGCCGGATTCCTGCAGTCCCATGTTCGTCCAGGTGGTTCCGGCGTCGGTGGACTTGTAGATACCGTTGCCCATGACGTCGCTATCGCGGATGACCCAGGCCTCGCCCGTGCCGGCCCACACCGTGCCCGGCTCCGAGGGAGCGACCGCGAGCGCGCCGATGGCCGCGACGTTCTGCTTGTCGAAGATCGGCGCCCAGCGGTTGCCACCATCGGTGGATTTCCA
>DASPOP010000170.1:0-4857 GCA_035625955.1 Steroidobacteraceae bacterium
CTCCGGCGCACGCGCCGGGGATGTGCTCATTCTCGGCAAGCCCCTCGGGGTCGGGATCCTGTCCGCGGCCCTGAAGAAGGGCGTGCTCGGGGACGCGGGCTATCGGCAGCTGATCGATACGACCACGCGGTTGAACAGCGCGGGACCGGAGCTCGCGACGCTTCCCGGAGTGCACGCCATGACGGACGTGACGGGATTCGGGCTCCTCGGACACCTCCTCGGCATGTGCCGCGGCGCTGGGCTCGGTGCGCGCGTCCGTCTCGGGCAGGTGCCGGAGATCGAGGGGGTGCGGGAGTTCATGCGAGAGGGCTACGTGACCGGTGCATCGGCGCGCAATTGGGCCTCGTACGGCGATGAGGTGCGCCTGGCGCCCGGGCTCACCCCGCTCGATCAGGCGCTACTCTGCGACCCCCAGACCTCGGGGGGGCTCCTCGTCGCCTGCGCTCCGGAGGCAGTCCCGGCGGCGCTCGAGATCTTCGAGCGGGAGGGTTTCGGCCTGGCCGCCGTCATCGGCGAGGTGCGCGAGGGCGCACCGCTGGCGACGGTCGAGGCGTGAAGGAGATGGAGCGGGCTAACGGGTTCGAACCGTCGACCTGTACCTTGGCAAGGTACCGCTCTACCAACTGAGCTAAGCCCGCTTCCGAATCAGAACGGCGGATTCTATGTACACCCCCCGGGAAGTCAAGGCGAGTGGGCCACAACGCCGGCAATGATCCCCGCACGCATCAAGGGTTTCTACCTGCTGCAAATACATACATTTACGTAGCGTTCTTAACGTCTTAGTTCCGGCCACGCGGCGCGCAGGTAGGCAACCATCGACACGAGCGTTGCGGCGGCGGCAATCACGGTGAGAAAGACCCCGAGCCGGTAGGTGTCGAGGCCAAACAGTGGCCAGCGGTAGAGCATGAGCGAGAGCCCGACGATCTGCAGGATGGTCTTGTACTTGCCGAGCTGCGAGACCGCCACCTTGCGCCGCGCCCCGATCTCGGCCATCCATTCGCGCAGCGCCGAGATCGCGATCTCGCGGCCGATGATGATCGCGGCGGTGACCACGATGAGCAGGCGCGGGTCCTTGCTGACCAGCAGTACCAGCGCGACCGATACGATCAGCTTGTCGGCGACCGGATCCAGAAAGGCGCCGAGGCGCGAGGTCTGCTGGAAGCGCCGTGCGAAATAGCCATCGAGCGAGTCGGTGATACCCGCGGCGGCGAACAGCCAGCCCGCGGCGGGATCCGACCAGGGATAGGGCATGTAGAAAAGGAGCACGATGAGCGGGATGGCCGCGATACGCAGCCAGGTCAGCGTGTTCGGGACGTTCCAGACCATGGTACTCGCGGCTTCTTTCACGAGCCCGGGTGCAGGTGATCATAAAGGCTTCGGGCGAGAGTCGCGCCGATTCCGGCCACCTGTGTGAGATCCGCCACGCCGGCGCGCATCACACCCTGCAGGCCCCCGAAGTGCTTGAGCAGCGCGCGGCGCTTCGCCGGACCCAGGCCGGGGACGACCTCGAGCACCGACTCGTTGTAACGCCGTGCGCGCCTGCGCCGGTGGCCGGTGATGGCGAAGCGGTGAGCCTCGTCGCGGATGCGCTGGATGAGCCTCAGTGCCGGTGAATGCGCTTCGAGCGTCACCGCTCCCGGAGCTCCGTAGACGAACAGCCGCTCCTGTCCGGGCCGCCGGTCCGGCCCCTTGGCGATCCCGACCAGCGTCAGGTCCGAGAACCCGAGCTCGGCCAGCACCGTATGCACCTCGCCGATCTGCCCGGCGCCGCCGTCGATCAGCAGCAGGTCGGGAGCCGGAACCTCGCCGGCGCGAACGTGACGGTAGCGCCGCTCGAGCGCCTGGCGAAGCGCGCCATAGTCATCTCCCGGCGTGACTCCCGTGATGTTGAAGCGCCGGTACTCCTTCTTGAGCGCGCCTTCCGGGCCGAACACCACGCAGGAGGCGACCGTGCCCTCCCCGCCGGTATGGCTGATGTCGAAGCATTCGATCCGTGCCGGCGGTTCGGGGAGATCGAGCTCGCGCGTCAGCTCGGCGAGCATCTCCTCGATCCCGGCGCGCTGCGAGTGCCGCATCCGCAGCGCCTGGGTCGCGTTCTCGTGGGTCAAGTCAACCCATCTGGCCGCGAGTCCCCGCGCCGGGTGGCGCACCTCGACCGCGTGCCCGGCCTGGGTGCCGAGCGCTTCCGCCAGCGCCTCCGCGTCGGGCAGCGTCTGGCCGAGCAGCACTTCCGGCGGCGGCTCGGCTTCCGCGTAGTACTGCATGATGAACGAGGCGAGTGCCTCGGCGGGCTCGGCCAGCAGGGCGCGCGGAAAGTAGCTCGTGGTGCCGAGATTGCGCCCGCCGCGTACCAGCATGACGCTCACGCAGTACTCGCCCGCCTCGCCGACGATGGCGAGCACATCCGCATCACGCTCACCGCCGGCGGTCACGACCTGCTGCGCCTGGATGCGCTTGAGCGCGGCGAGCTGATCGCGCAGCTGCGCGGCGCGCTCGAATTCGAGCCGCGCCCCCGCCGCCTCCATGCGCGCCGCCAGCTCGGCGTTGACCTCTTCGCTCCGTCCCTCGAGCACCTTGACGGCGGCTTCGATGTCCTGGGCGTAGGCCTCGGGCGTGATCAGCCCGACGCAGGGCGCCGAGCAGCGGCCGATCTGGTGCTGCAGGCAGGGGCGGCTGCGGTTGGCGAAGAAGGTGTCGCGGCAGTTGCGGATGCGGAACAGCTTCTGCAGCTGATTCAGCGTGTCGCGCACCGCGCCGGCGCCCGGAAAGGGTCCGAAGTAGCGCCCGGGCGCATTGCGCGCGCCGCGATAGAACACCAGCCGCGGAAACTCGTGCCGCACGTCGAGGTGGATGTAGGGAAAGCTCTTGTCATCGCGCAGCACCACGTTGAAGCGTGGCTTGTGCGCCTTGATCAGGTTGTATTCGAGCAGCAGCGCCTCGGTCTCCGAGTTGGTGACCGTGACCTCGATGGCGGTGATCTGGGCCACGAGCGCCTGGACCTTGGGATTGACGTTGCCGGCGGCGAAATAGCTGCTCACCCGGTCCTTCAGGCTCCGCGCCTTGCCGACGTAGAGCAGCTCGTGGCCGGCGCCGAACATGCGGTACACGCCCGGGCGGCGCGGGAGCGCGGCAATGTATTGCTTGTGATCGAACACGGTCAGTTCGGCTGCCTGAGACCCGCGCGCACGCAGGCGCGCGCCAGCACCTCGCGAAACATTCCCGGCGTCAGCCGCCGGGTCTGGGTGTTGTAGCGGCTACAATGATACGAGTCGATGAGCCACCTTGCCTCGCCGAGCTCGTGCTCGCGCCCGTGCGCGAACGGGAAGCGCGCACGCGCGAGGCCGCGCGCCAGAAGCAAGGCGTCGTGGGCGATGCGCCCGAGGGCGAGGTACACGCGCACCGCGGACAGCTGCCCGAGCTCCGCCTTAAGGTAGGCGTTGCAGCAGCGAACTTCCGCGGGCAGCGGCTTGTTGCCCGGCGGCGCACACTTGACCGAGTTGACGATGCGCGCATCGATCAGCCGCAGCGCATCGCTCGCGGAGGCCGACTCGGGCGCGCTCGCCAGACCGAGCTCGTACAGCGTCCGGTAGAGCAGGATTCCGGCGTGATCGCCCGTGAAGGGGCGTCCGGTGCGGTTAGCGCCGTGCAGGCCGGGTGCGAGCCCGACGAGCACCAGTCGCGGCGACCCGGCGCCGAAGGACGGTACGGGCCGCGCCCAGTAGTCCGCGTGACTCGCGCGCGTGGCCTCGAGGTAGCGCGCGAGGCGCGGGCAGCGCGTGCAGTCGGGGTCGTAGGCGGCGCTGCGCCTCACGTCGCGTTCAAGCGAGGTCATCCATGTGGCGGATGACGGCACCCGCAAAGCCCGAGGTGCTCATGAGCGTGGCGCCCGGGATGAGCCGCTGCAGATCCTCCTCGACGTTCTTGCGTGCGGCGAGCTCGCGTTTGCCCGCCTTGATCGCCTCGCGCAGCCGCGCCAGGTCGTAGGTGAGCTCCTTGTGCGCGATGGTGTTCGTCATGCCCTTGATGATCAGGTCCGCCGCCTCGCGCCAGCCGAGGTAGCGCAGCATCATCTCGGCCGAAAGGATCAGCGAGCCCGGATTGACGCGGTCCTTGCCCGCGAATCCCGGCGCGGTGCCGTGCGTCGCCTCGAACACCGCCAGCCCGTCGCCGATGTTGCCCCCGGGCGCGATGCCTATGCCCCCGACCTGCGCGGCGAGCGCATCCGAGACATAGTCGCCGTTCAGGTTGAGCGTCGCGATGACGTCGTATTCCTCCGGACGCAGCAGCACCTGCTGCAGGAAGTTGTCGGCGATCACGTCCTTGATGACGATGTCGGTGCCGGTCACCGGATTCCGGAACCTGAGCCACGGGCCGTCCCCGATCGGGCGCGCGCCGAATTCCTCCTGCGCAAGCTGGTAGCCCCAGTTGCGGAATGCGCCCTCGGTGAACTTCATGATGTTGCCCTTGTGCACCAGCGTCACCGACACCCGGTCGTTGTCGATCGCATAACAGATGGCCTTGCGGATCAGGCGCTGGCTGCCCTCCTTCGACACCGGCTTGATGCCGATGCCGGAGCTCGAGGGGAAGCGGATGGCATGCACTCCGAGCTCGCGCTGCAGGAAGGCGATGAGCTTGTGTACCTCGGCGGAGCCCGCCGGCCACTCGATGCCGGTGTAGATGTCCTCGGTGTTCTCGCGGAATACCACCATGTCCGTGAGGCTCGCGTCCTGCATGGGGCTCGCGACTCCGGGGAAGTAGCGGATCGGCCGCACGCAGGCGTACAGATCCAGAGTCTGGCGCATGGCGACATTCAGCGAGCGCATGCCGCCGCCCACCGGCGTACCGAGCGGCCCCTTG
>DASPOP010000171.1:0-6857 GCA_035625955.1 Steroidobacteraceae bacterium
CGTCATCCACAAGAGCATGACGATCGAGGCGCAGGCGCGTGAAGTCGGGCGGGTGAAGAAGTTCGAGAGCGGCGTGATCAAGGATCCGATCACCGTCTCCCCCAACATGACCATCCGTGACGTGCTGGACCTCACGCGCTCGCGCGGCATTTCGGGCGTCCCCGTGGTGGTCGGCCGCAAGGCGGTCGGCATCGTCACGCACCGCGACCTGCGTTTCGAGGACAAGCTCGACCAGCCCGTGTCTGCGGTGATGACGCCCAAGGAGCGGCTGGTCACGGTGCGCGAGGACGCCTCCAAGGAACAGGTGCTGGCGCTCCTGCACAAGCACCGCATCGAGAAGCTCCTGGTCGTGAATGGCGACCAGGAGCTGGTCGGCATGATCACCGTCAAGGATTTCCAGAAGGCCACCGAGTTCCCGCGCGCCTGCAAGGACGAGGTCGGGAGACTCCGGGTCGGCGCCGCGGTCGGCACCACGCCCGACACGCTCGATCGCGTCGCGGCATTGCGCGAGGCAGGGGCCGATCTGGTAGTGGTCGACACCGCGCACGGGCACTCGCGCGGCGTCATCGAGACCGTCGGGCGCATCAAGGCGAAGTGGGCCGACGCCCAGGTGATCGCCGGCAACATCGCCACCGCGGAAGGCGCCCGCGCCCTGAAGGACGCCGGCGCCGATGCGGTCAAGGTCGGCATCGGCCCGGGCTCGATCTGCACTACGCGGATCGTCGCCGGCGTCGGCGTGCCGCAGATCTCGGCGGTCGCCAACGTAGCCGAGGCGCTGCGCGATGCCGACGTGCCGGTGATCTCCGACGGCGGTATCCGCTTCTCCGGCGACATCGCCAAAGCCATCGCCGCGGGCGCGGATGCGGTCATGATCGGCGGCCTGTTCGCCGGCACCGAGGAGTCGCCGGGCGAGGTCGAGCTCTACCAGGGCGCCTCCTACAAGTCCTATCGCGGCATGGGCTCGCTCGGCGCCATGGCCGAGCGCCACGGCTCGGCCGACCGTTATTTCCAGGACGCCGCCACCGAGCTCGAGAAGCTGGTGCCCGAGGGCGTGGAGGGCCGCGTTCCCTACAAGGGCAGCGTCGTCACCATCCTGCAGCAGCTCTCGGGAGGTTTGCGCGCGGCGATGGGTTACACCGGCAGCCGCAACATCACCGAGATGCGCACGCGTCCCGTGTTCGTGCGCATCACCAACGCCGGCATCCGCGAGAGCCACGTCCACGACGTCAGCATCACCAAGGAATCACCCAACTACCGGGTGTCCTGAAATCATGGCGAGCGTTGCCAAAGTGACCGAGCCGGCCGGTGCACCGCATCCCGACATCCATGCGCACCGGATCCTGATCCTCGACTTCGGCGCCCAGTACACCCAGCTGATCGCGCGCCGCGTACGCGAGCTCGGCGTGTACTGCGAGATTCATCCCTGGGACATGAGCGATGCCCAGGTCCGTGCGTTCGCGCCCCGCGCCGTGATCCTCTCGGGAGGACCGGAGTCGGTCACCGACCGCAATCCGCCGCGTGCGCCCGCCGCGGTGTTCGAGCTTGGGGTACCCGTGCTCGGCATCTGCTACGGCATGCAGGCGATGGCGCAGCAGCTCGGCGGCCGCGTCGCCCCTTCCAGCGAGCGCGAGTTCGGCTACGCCGAGGTGACCGTGACCGGCGCTTCGCGTCTCCTCGACAGTATCGCGGATCGGCGCGACGACTCGGGCCAGGCGCAGCTCGACGTGTGGATGAGTCACGGGGATCGCGTGGATGCCCTGCCCCCTGGCTTCACCGCCTGCGCGTCGACCAACACCATCCCCTACGCCGCCATGAGCGATGAGCGGCGCCGCTTCTACGGCGTGCAGTTCCACCCCGAGGTCACCCATACCAGGCAGGGCGCGCGGCTCCTCGAGCGCTTCGTACGCGAGATCGCCGGCAGCGACGCTCTCTGGAGCGTCGGCAACATCATCGAGGATGCGGTCGCGCACGTGCGCGCCACGGTCGGCAGCGGCAGGGTGCTGCTCGGCCTCTCGGGCGGCGTCGACTCGTCCGTGGTCGCGGCGCTGCTGCATCGCGCCATCGGCGATCAGCTGGTGTGCGTATTCGTCGATCACGGGCTGCTGCGCCTCGGCGAGGGCGAGCAGGTGATGAGCACCTTCGCCGAGCACCTGGGGGTACGCGTCATCCGCGTCGATGCGGGCGAGCGCTTCCTCGCGGCGCTCGCCGGCGTCACCGACCCGGAAGAGAAGCGCAAGATCATCGGCCGCACCTTCATCGAGGTGTTCGACGAGGAGGCGCACAGGATCCAGGGCGTCGAGTTCCTCGCCCAGGGAACGATTTATCCGGACGTCATCGAGTCTGCGGGCGCCCGCACCGGCAAGGCGCACGTCATCAAGTCGCATCACAACGTCGGCGGGCTGCCCGAGCGGATGAAGCTGAAGCTCCTCGAGCCGCTGCGCGAGCTGTTCAAGGACGAGGTGCGCAACATCGGCATCGAGCTCGGGCTGCCGCGCGACATGGTGTACCGCCATCCGTTCCCCGGCCCCGGCCTCGGGGTGCGCATCCTCGGTGAGGTGCGCAGGGAGTACGCGGACCTGCTGCGGCGTGCGGATGCCATCTACATCGAGGAATTGCGCCGCCACGAGCTCTACGACCGCGTCAGCCAAGCCTTCGCGGTGTTCCTGCCGGTGCGCTCGGTCGGCGTGATGGGCGACGGGCGTCGCTACGATTACGTGATCGCGCTGCGCGCGGTGGAGACGGTGGACTTCATGACGGCGCACTGGGCGCGCCTGCCGTACGAGTTCCTGGACCATGTCTCGCGGCGCATCGTCAACGAGGTGCCGGGCATCTCGCGCGTCGTGTACGACATCTCGGGAAAGCCGCCGGCGACGATCGAGTGGGAGTAGCGCGTGTTGTTGACACGCCGTGCGCGCGGGACCAGAGTATTTTTACCGAGGGAATCCCCGGGGAGAACACCAACCATAAGGGGCACGGATCATGAATACTCGACTCAGTGGCACACAGCTGCGTCCTTGGCTGCTGGCGATACCAGCGATCGTTCTGGGGCTCGCTGCCGGGACCTCCGTCGCCTGGGACGACGATCACCGCATGACGCTGCACAGCGCGACCTTCACCGACGGGGGCACGTTGCCAGTCTCCATGATCAGCAACATCACGCTGCCGAGCGGGCAGAACGCCTGCACCGCGAGCGGCGCGGCGGGCGGCAATATGTCGCCGCAACTCTCGTGGCGGCATGCACCGCCCGGGACTCGCAGCTTCGCCGTCGTCGCCTATGACATCACCGCGCAATTCACTCACTGGATCATCTACAACATCCCCGCCGACACGACCAGCCTCCCGGACAACGCCGGAGCTCCGGGCAGCAGCTTCGGGGTGCAGAACGACAACGACTTCTTCAATCCTGTTCCCAGCTACAACGGCCCGTGTCCGCCGCCGAACCTGAACCCGCTCTCTCATCAGTACCAGTTCACGGTGTACGCGCTCGACCGGATGCTGCCGGTGGTGCCGAGCTTCGGTGATTTCACGCCGGCGGGCCCCGAGGGCTTCTACCAGGAACTGATCAAGGCGAGCCGTGAGGGTCGCGTGCTCGCGAGCGCGAGCATTTCCGGGTTCTTCTCGTCGGTGACGGACGACTGAGGTCGCGCGGCCGCCGCTCGCCGCAGCGCCCTGATGGAATGCACATGGGCTCCAGGCGGGACTTTCTCCGGACCGGCGCGGTGGCCGCCGGCGTCGCCGGCGCAACCGCGGCCGCCACCGCGACCGGCAAAACCTCCATGGCGAAGAAGTACCGCGGCCCACACCAGATGCCGAGCGGGGTGACGCTGCTCGCGATGCGCAACGCCGACGGCTCGGAGACGCTCGGGGCGAAGCTCGCCGACGACGGCGTGCTCGATGTGCGCAAGGCGTCGCAGCTGCTCGGGCTGGCGGCGCCGCTGACGCTCGAGGAGCTGCTGAGGGAGGGCAACGCGCGCGGACTCAACGAGCTCATCGCCGCCGCGCAGACCTCGCGCCGGGCCGATGCCGCCCTGGTGAAGGAGTCGTCCATCACCTTCGGCCGGCTGTTCGTGAGTCCCGGCAAGATCGTCTGCATCGGTCTCAACTACCGGGCGCACGCCGCGGAGACGAACCTGAAGCTCCCCGGCGTTCCAATCCTCTTCAACAAGTACAACAACGCGCTCGCCGCCCACAACTGCACGATCACGCTGCCGCCGCGGGAGCTGTCCTACAAGTTCGACTATGAGACCGAGCTGCTGATCGTCATCGGCAGAAGCGCCCGCAACGTGGCCGAGACGGAGGCGCTCAACTACGTCGCTGGCTACTGCACTGCGCACGATTTCTCCGCACGCGATCTGCAGCTCGAGACTCCGAGCGTCCAGTGGATGATCGGCAAGACGCTCGATAACTTCGGCCCCATCGGGCCTTACTTCGTGTCGGCGGACCGGGTGGGCGACCCCAACAACCTCAGGATCGAGACCTACGTGAACGGCGAGCGGCGCCAGTCGTCCAACACCAGCTACATGATCTTCAATCCGCAGAAGCTCATCGCCTACATCACGAAGATGTGGACCCTCGAGCCGGGCGACATCATCTGGTCGGGTACTCCCGAGGGCGTGATCCTCGGCTATCCGAAGGAGAAGCAGGTGTGGCTCAAGGCGGGCGATGAGATCGCGAGCACCATCGAGAAGCTCGGCACCCTCAGGTTCACGCTGGCGTAGCGCCGTGCCGTCCCGGCGCACTAGCCCCGGCGGCCCCGCCGCCCGCGGCGGACATCGCGCTCGGCCTGGCCGACGGGGCGCTCGACCGGCGGCAGGATCCCGGGCAGCGGCTGGTCGGTCGTGAGGCCGGTCTTGATGAGCCCGAGCAGCTCGGCATCGATGCGCGCGTCGGTGGGCGGCGATGAGTACGCTGCGAGCAGCCGCTCGACCTCCGCCCTGGCGCGCTGCTCGAGAGTCCTGCCGCCCTGTTGCAGCCAGGTCTCGCGGTTGATCCGGTCGAACACCGGCCCCGGCAGGTAGAGCTCGCGCGGCCAGTAGCTGAGTGTGTGCGAGGAGGTGAGCAGGTGCTTCTCGGCGAGGAGCTGGCGCACCAGATCGACGGTCGGCAGATCATCCATGACGTCGAACTCGCGGCAGAAGTGCAGCGCCTGCCCGCACAACTCGTCGTCGAAGACCAGCTTCTCCAGGCTGAAAGTCAGCACGTAGTCCAGCATCCCGGGACCCGACACCGAGTTGACGCCGCTGATCGCGGCGAGCAGCGCTCCGGCGAAGCTTTCGGCACCGGCCTGCGCGTCGAGGAACTTGCCCTCGCTCAAGGCCATGTAGCCCTGCGTCGGCAGGCCGAGGTGCTTGGCGATCTCCACGTAGGCCAGGTTGAGATGCAGCGTCTCGATCGCCGCCATCGGCGACATGGCCGTCTTCATGTGGAAAGTGGCGGGCGCCCCGCCGAACAGCACCGGCGTGCCCGGCTTCACGAGCTGCGCCATCGTCACCCCCGCGAGCACGTCGGCGACGTGCATCACCGTGGAGCCGACCAGCGTCACCGGCGCAATCAGGCCCATGAGCGTCACGGGTACGATCTCGACCGGAATGCCGTACTCGGCGCAGTCCATCAGGTTCTGGCACGAGTCCTCGCTGTAGCGGTAGAAACCGGTGGCCGTGACCGTGAAGATCGACATCGGCCGGCTGACGAGGTCGGCCTGGTCGCGCCGGAACAGCTGCATCATGCGCGCCATGCGCGTCACGCCGTGCTCGGTGAAGGCGCCCGACACCACGGGCCGGCGCGAGTTGGTCAGCACCAGATAGAGCCGCCACGCGTCCGACACCTGCGGCTCGATGTCGTTGGTGGAGAAGGCGGTGGCCAGGTAGCCGAGGTTCTTGAGCCCATCCGCCACCCGCACGTACTCGATGAAGTCGTGCGTGTTGGAGAGCCGCGTCTCGCCGCTGCGATGGTCGAGCACGTGCAGGCCGCTCGAGCCGGGAACGAAGTGCACCTTGTCGCCACCGAGCTCGGTGTAGGGCGCGCCGTCGCGGTCGAAGAGCGCGAAAGTCTTCGGCGCGGTCTCGATGGCGCGATCGACCACCTCGGGCGGGAACAGCACCCGCTCGGCGTCGTCGGCGGTGCGCGCCAGCTTCAGCCCCTGCGCGAGCAGCCGCTCGCGCAGGCGCGCCCCGCGTACCTCGACCCCGATCTCGGCGAGGATTCGCTTGGCCTCGACGATGATCGGCAGGATCAGCTCACCGGGGACGACGCGCAGTTTCGGTTTCATCTTTCACGGGAGCTTACCCCAACTGCGGTTGGAGCCCCGGCGCGGACTGATTCCAGGCCTGCTCGCGGGCCGCAACGCGCGCGTCGTGGGCCCGCGACACCCCGCGTCGCATTACATTCCGTTCACGCGGTCAGCCGGTCTCAAACTGTGACGTTGTGTGTACCCATCGGTCTGCGCCGGTGCGTAGGCTGCGTCACCGTCAACCTCAGGGTGGGTTATGTTGAAATCCTCGCACGGTCTGCAGGTCAAGCTTCTCCCCCTTTCCGGCGTGGTGCTGCTGTGCGCCGCCGCAATCCCGCTGACGGGTTGCGTGGTCCGCGTCGCCGCGCCCGTGCCCCCGCCCCCTCGGGTCTACGTCGCTCCGCCGCCGCCGCCTCCGGCAGCACCGGTCGCCGAGGCGCCCGCTCCCGATGCCGACATGCAGGCGTCCGAGCCGCCGCCGGCGCTGCCGGATTACGAGCAGCCCCCGGTTCCCGGTCCCGGCTACCTCTGGACGCCGGGCTATTGGGCCTGGGCCCCCGCCGGCTACTACTGGGTGCCGGGCACCTGGGTGATGCCGCCGCGCGTGGGATTCCTCTGGACCCCCGGC
>DASPOP010000172.1:0-7368 GCA_035625955.1 Steroidobacteraceae bacterium
GGCGCTGCCGGTCTTCAGCCAGATCTCGTACAGCCGCAGGATGTCGCCGTCGGACCGCGGGCCGGTGCCTTCGCTCACCTCGTGCAGGGCGTCGACCAGCGGCTGGAACTTCGCCGACAGCTCCGCGAACACCGCGCCGAGAACGCGCGCGCGGCCGTGCAGGCTGGCCTGCGCGAGTGCGCCGTAGGCGCGCCCGCCCATGGCGATGTGATAGTCGATGTCGATGAGGCGCGCGGCGAAGCTGCGCGCGAAGAATCCGGCGACGAACAGCGACACGTCGCCGAGGCGCTGCAGGGCGCGGTTGCGCTCCGCCGGCGTCGGCGCCTCGAGCGCCTCGCACAGCATGACCACCAGCGGCTTCAGGCGCACGCATCCCGGCGGGCCCTCGTAGAGCGCTTCGGAGCGCGCAAACAGCGTGAGCAGGTTGACGACGTAGTGCTCGGTCTGATCCTCGACCGCGACGTGCTGCCGCACCAGGGCCCCGTGCAGGCTGTCCCGGAAGAACTCCTGCAGGTTCGCCACCGGCATCACCCGCTCGGCATCGGCACTCATGGTCCGCTACCTCCTGTCTATATGTAACGGCCCGCTGACAGGTTCTCTCCAAGCCTCACGGCGATACCGTGACGGGTTGCGCTGAATCGGTGCAAACTGGGGCCGCAAAAAACTGGCAGCGCACGCACGCGAGTGCTGACTGCCGCGCCGGGGGCTCACCGTGCAGACGGGTCCGTTAACTGGTTCACAGGCAGCGTTTCTCGGCCTGTCGGGATACCAGTGGCTGGTCATCGCAGCCGGCTGGGCCGGCTGGGGCTTCGACGTCTACGACGCCGTGCTGTTCAACTTCGTCGCGCGCAACTGCATTCCGGTGCTGCTGCACCTGCCGCCGGATTCGCCCGCCGCCCGCTCCGCCGTGGTGTTCTGGAACGGTGTCATCACCTCGACGCTGCTGGTGGGTTGGGCGCTGGGCGGATTCGTGTTCGGGTGGGTCGCCGACCGCATCGGGCGCAAGCGCGCGCTGTTTGCGACCATCGCGCTGTACGCGCTCGGAACCGGCGCGTGTGCGCTGGCCGGCAATCTCGGGCAGCTCATCCTGTGCCGCGCCGTCGCGGCGCTCGGCATCGGCGGCGAGTGGGGTATCGGCGCCTCGCTGGTCGCGGAGGCGGTCCCGGAGAACCGCCGGGTGGAGGCCGGGGTCATCATGCAGACCGGCTCGCCGCTCGGCGTGGTGCTCGCCGGTGGCGCCAACTATCTGATCAGCGGCGTGTGGTTCGCGGGCCAGCCGCAGATCGCCTGGCGCTACGTGTTCCTCGCGGGCCTGCTGCCGGTGCTGCTGGCGTTGCTGGTGCGCATCTTCCTGCGCGAGAGCGAGCAATGGCGGGCGAGCCGCGCGCGCGATGCGCCCTCGGGCCCGCGCGAGCTGTTCGCACCCGGCATGCGGGCCGCGACCTTCGGCGGTCTGTTCGCGGCCGCCGTGGCGATCCTCTGCTGGTGGGGCTGCAACGCCTTCGTACCGCTCCTCGGCGCCAGCCTGTCCGGACATGAGGCGCAGCGGCTCGGCCTCTCCCCCGCGCAGGCGCAGGCGCTGGCGGCGGCGTGGCAGGCGCGCGCTTCCAACGCCTTCAATCTCGGCGGACTCATCGGCGCTTTCGCCGCCATCCCGCTCGCGCAGCGGCTCGGCCGCCGGCCGATGTTCATCGCCTACTTCCTGTACTCGGCGCTGGCGCTGTTCGCTACCTTCGGGCTCCCGCTCGAGCCACACGCGCGCCTCACGCTGCTGTTCCTGGTCGGTGCCGGCGTCTACGGCATCTTCGGCGCCTTCACCTTCTATCTTCCGGAGCTGTTCCCGGTACGCATCCGCGCGACCGGCGCGGGCTTCTGCTACAACACCGGGCGCGTGCTCGCCGCGCTCGGTCCGCTGATCATCGGCTGGGTCAGCGCCGCGGCCGGCGGCTCGGCGGCGGCGCTCATGCAGGTGCTCCTGTGGCTCGGGGTAGTGCCGCTCGCCGCCGCGCTGCTGTCGCGCCTGCTTCTCGTGGAAACCCGCGGCCGGACGTTGCCGGCCTGAGAATGGCGCGCGCGCCTCAGGCACCGAGCAGCGCGGCAAGCTCACTGCAGTCCCGGACACTCAGGTCCGCGGGCGCGAGGTCGGCGGGCCAGGGCGAGGCGCGGCGGTTCATCCACGCGCTGCGGCATCCGGCGGCGCGCGCCGCCGCCACGTCGAGCCAGGGATCGTCCCCGACGTAGACGATATTGCGCGTGGCGAGCTTGAGCTCGCTCGCGAGCCGCTCGAAGCAGCGGCGGTCGGGCTTGCCGGCGCCGATCTGGCGCGCGTTGAGCGACACGGCGAACGCGGAGTCGAGGCCGATACGCCCGAGGTCGGCGTTGCCGTTGCTGAGCGAGGCGAGCGTGAAGGCGCCCCGCAGGCGCGTCAGCGCCGGACGTACGTCAGGCAGGACCTCCACTTCGCAGCGCGCGGCGAGGAACACCTCGAAGGCGCGCGCCGCGATGTCCTGCCGGTAGCCGCACTCGCGCGCGTGGCGCTCGAGAGCGGCGAGTCGCAGATAGGTGACGTCGTGGGCGTTGTGCGGCTCGGCGCGCGCCAGCTCCTCACGTGCCGCGCGCATGTCCGCGAGCGAGACCTGCTCGGGGATGCGCGGGCAGTGCTGATGCAGCCACTCGAGCAGGCGCACCTCGGCCCGGGCCAGCACCGGCTCGACATCCCACAGTGTATTATCGAGATCAAACGCGACGGCGCGCACGTCGTTCAGCACACGTTGAAGGTTACCACTAAGTGGCGCAGCTCACTCTGGCGGTAGGCAACAGGAACTACTCCTCGTGGTCGCTGCGCGCGTGGCTCGCGCTCAGGCACCTCGGCGTGGAGTTCACCGAGCTGGTCATCCCGCTCGACCAGCCCGACACCCACGAGCAGATCGAGCGTTGCGGGCCGAGCGGCCGCCTGCCGGTGCTGCGCGCCGGCGAGCTCACCGTCTGGGACTCGCTCGCGATCTGCGAGTTCGCGGCCGAGCTCAGCGGGCGGGGCTGGCCGCGCGCGAGCGAGGCGCGCGCCCTGGCACGCTCGATCTCGGCTGAAATGCATTCCGGCTTCGCCAGCCTGCGCGCGCTGTGGCCGATGAACGCGCGGGCGCGCAACCGCCGCACGGCGATGACGGCGGCGCTGGCGGCCGATATCGAGCGGATCGATGAAATCTGGAACGACTGCCGTCATCGCTTCGGCGCCGGCGGGCCGTGGCTGTTCGGCGCCGAATACACCGTCGCCGATGCGATGTACGCGCCGGTGGTGCTGCGTTTCAACACCTACGGCGCGCGCGTCTCGGACACCGCCCGCTGGTATATGGCGGCCGTGCTGGAGGACGCCGCCCTGCAGGAGTGGCTGCGCGCGGCGCGTGCCGAGACCTGGACCATTCCCGCCGACGAAGTCGGCTGAAAGACACCCGTATGCGTCCCCAGAGGCTCTCCGCCCCGCTGCTCGCGTGCGTGCTCGCGGCTGGCTGCGTGCCGCTGGCGCGCGCCGCCGCCGGGTCGCCGTTCACGGTCGAGGACCTGGTGGTCCTGAAGCGCGTCGGCAACCCGCAGCTGTCGCCCGACGGACGCCGCGTCGCGTACGTGCAGCGCGACACGGACCTGGAAGCCAACAAGGGCCGCACCAGTCTCTGGCTGCTCGATCTCACCCGCCCGGGCGGCGCGCCGCTGCGGCTCACGGACGGCAAGGGTAATGACTCGAGTCCGCGCTGGGCGGGCGATTCGCGCGCGCTCTACTTCCTCTCCGAGCGCAGCGGCAGCTCGCAGGTGTGGCGCCTCGCGCTCACCTCGGGCGAGGCGCGGCGCGTGACCGACTACCCGCTCGACGTCGGCTCGTTCAAGGTCTCGCCACGCGGCGACGTTGTCGCGCTTTCCATGGCCGTTTTCCCCGACTGCCCCGACCTCGCCTGCACCAAGGGCCGCCTGGACGCGAAGGAGAAGGACAAGGCGAGCGGCCGCGTCTACGACCGGATGTTCGTGCGCCACTGGGACAGCTGGAGCGACGGCACGCGCTCGCATCTCTTCAGCGCGCGGCTCGACACCGACGGAGCTGCAGGCGCGCCGGTCGACGTGTCGAAGGGGTTCGATGCGGACATTCCCCGCAAGCCCTTCGGCGGCGATGAGGACTACGCCTTCAGTCCCGACGGCGCGACGCTGGTGTTCTCCACCCGCGTGGCCGGGCGCAGCGAGCCGTGGTCGACCAACTTCGACCTCTACCAGGCAGCGGCGGACGGCTCGTCGGCCCCGGTCAATCTCACCGCTGCGAACCCCGCCGACGACGCGCAGCCGGTGTTTCTGCCGAATGGAGACCTGGCCTGGCTGGCGCAGGACCGGCCCGGGTTCGAGTCCGACCGCTACCACGTCATGTTGCGCAGCGCGCGCACCGGCACGATGCGCTCGCTCACCGCCACCTGGGATCGCTCGGTAGGACGCCTGGCGGTGGCGGGCGACGGGCGGCATCTGCTCGCCGCGGCCGACGACCTCGGGCAGCATGCGCTCTATTCGATCGACGTGAAGAGCGGCACGCCGACGAAGCTCATCGGCAACGGTGAGGTAGCCGACTTCTCAGCGAGGCGCGATTCGATCGTGTTGAGTCTCGGCAGCCTCGCCGGGCCCGCCGATCTCTACTCGCTCCCGGCCCGCGGCGACGCGCCGACACGGCTCACGGACGTGAATCGCGAACCCATGGCCGCGCGGCGCCTGGGCGAGTTCGAGCAATTCAACTTCAAGGGCTGGAACGACGAGACCGTCTACGGCTACGTGGTGAAGCCCTATGGCTTCGAGCCCGGCAAGCGTTACCCGGTCGCGTTCATCGTGCACGGCGGCCCGCAGGGGAGCATGGGCAACGAGTGGCACTACCGCTGGAACATGCAGGTGTTCGCCGGCCACGGCTACGGAGTGGTGGGCGTCGATTTCCACGGCTCCACCGGCTACGGCCAGGCGTTCACCGATTCGATCAGCCGTGACTGGGGAGGCAAGCCGCTGGTCGATCTGCAGAAGGGCCTCGCCGCGGCCCTCGAGCGCTATCCGTGGCTCGACGGCGAGCGCGTGTGTGCGCTCGGCGCTTCCTACGGCGGCTTCATGATGAACTGGATCGAGGGCAACTGGCCCGACCGCTTCCGCTGCATCGTGAGCCACGACGGGGTCTTCGAGCAGCGAATGATGTACTACTCGACCGAGGAGCTGTGGTTCCCGGAATGGGAGATGGGCGGCGCCTATTACAACGCCCCGGAGCTCTACGAGAAGTTCAACCCCGCCAACTTCGTCGCCAAATGGCGCACGCCGATGCTGGTCATCCACGGTGAGCTGGACTTCCGCATCCCCTACTCGCAGGGGCTCGGCGCCTTCACCGCGTTACAGCGGCGCGGAATCGAGAGCCGGCTGCTCGTGTTCCCGAACGAGAACCATTGGGTGCTGAAGCCCGCCGACAGCATTCAGTGGCATCACGCGGTGTTCGACTGGTTGGATGCCCACCTGAAGAATTGAGCGCGCCAGCCGAGCACTGCGTCGAAATTATCCGGCTAACGTCCTTTACGCACGAACTTGTAGTCCCCGGCCGAGAGCGCCCCGACGGTCAGCTCCAGGTGCGGCGCCGCGGCGGCGCCGCCGTCGGGACACACTTTCTGGTCGTGGGCGCCGACGAAGCTGTCGCCTTTCTTGGTCCAGAACAGCTGGCAGAGCTCGGGCTGCACATCCTCCATCTGCACGGCGGTGAACAGGTCCTTGTTCCCGGAGCCCTCACGCCAGCGCGCCGGTTCTACGAACTCGTACAGCGTCTCGACCACGCCGCGCTTCTCGTCGAGCTGGAAGCTGTACATCTTCTGGCTGAGCACCCGGCGCGGGTCGTTGGCCGCGGACTCCTGCGCGTAATAGACGTAGTGGCCGAGCCGCGGGGTATAGACGTGCATGATGAGCAGCGCCACCGCCTCGTGCGCCGGGTGCACGCCGGCGCGCACGTCCGCATCTGCCTGCGCGGTGTTGTCGTAGCGGCCGGGCAGCATGGTGAGCATCAGCGTGAGGTCGGCCTCGGTGGCCTTCGGCGGGCCGCTCGCGCAGCCGGCAGCGGTAAGCGCCGCGGCGCAGGCAAGCGCTGCGAGCATCCCTGCACCGCTGCTCACGCCCTCAGCCATAGGTGGCACGCCACTGCGCGCGGTACTTGAGCCCGAGGTCCATGAGGCGCTCGAGCAGCTCGCCGTAGGGGGTCCCGGCGGCACGGGCCGACTCGGCGAAATCCTCGGCGGCCTCGAGATTCGGATTAGCGTTGGCTTCGAGCACGTACACCTGACCCTGCGGGTTCACCCGGAAGTCCATGCGAGCATAGCCGGACAGGCCGAGTGCCCGATAGATGCGCCGCGACAAGCGGTCGAGCGCCGTCAGCACTGCCGGCGGCAGATCCAGGGCGGCGTGGGTCGTGATGCCGTACTTCGCCTGGTAGCGCTTGTCCCACTTCACCTTGCGGGTGGCGATGGCGGCGAGCGAATCCGGCATCGAGCCGAACACCATCTCCCACACCGGCAGCCGCGTCAGCCGCTCGTTGCCCATCACACCGACGTACAGCTCGCGGCCCTCGATGTACTCCTCGACCAGGGCGTCGGACTTGATCTGCTCGTGTACGAAGGTGATGCGCTCCTTGAGCCGCGCCGCATCCTCCACCACCGAGGCCTGGGCGATGCCGAGCGAAGCGTCCTCGACCGTGGACTTGACGAACAGCGGAAAACGCAGCTTGCGCGGCACGTGGAAGCGCACGCCGCGGCGAAACACCGCGAACTGCGGCGTCGCGATGCGATGGAAGGCGAGCAGCTGCTTGGCGAGCGTCTTGTCGCGCGACAGCAGCAGTCCCCGCGGGTTGCAGCCGGTGTAGGGCTGGCGCATCAGCTCGAGGAAGGCCACCACGTGCTGGTCGTAGGTGACGATGCCGTCGAATTCCTCGAGCAGGTTGAAGACGATATCCGGCTCCCAGTCGGCAATCGCGCTGCGCAGCTCGGTGAGGCTGTCGAGCACGCCCACGCAGCGCACGTCGTGACCGAGCTTGCGCAGCGTCGAGGTGACGTCGTACTCGGTACGCCACTCCTCGATTTCCTTGTCGCTATGGCCTTCGAGACTCTCCGGTGGCACCAGGCTCGCGTGCACGACGACGAGCGCGCGCAGTCGCCTCATAAGGGCAGGTGCGGAGTCTCGCCCTGGGAATACAGTCCCGTGAGCCGCTCGAGCATCCAGCGCGTGTAGCGCAGCGCTTCGCGGCGGTTGCCGCGCACGTACAGCCCGAGGTGCTCGCAGCGCTCGATCAGCATGCGCAGAACCTGCTCGACACTGTAGCGCTCGGTCCTGAGC
>DASPOP010000173.1:0-4350 GCA_035625955.1 Steroidobacteraceae bacterium
TCCATTTCTCCATATGGGTGCGGCGCGCCACCACGAGCCCCATCGGCAGACCCGAGGCGAGACCCTTGGCGAGCGTCATGATGTCCGGCGACACCCCCCAGTGCTGGCTGGCGAACATTTTGCCGCTGCGGCCGATGCCGCACTGCACCTCATCGAAGATCAGGAGAATTCCGTGGCGGTCGCACAGCGCGCGCAGGCCCGGGAGAAAGCTGTCGGGCGGCACCAGATAGCCGCCTTCACCCTGGATCGGCTCGACCATGATGGCGGCAACTTCGCCTGGCGGTACGTTGCTCTGGAAGAGCATCTCGATGTAGTCGAGGACCGCGCGGCCCTGGTCGGCGCCGGCGAACAGCGGCCGGTAGGGGTTGGGATAGGGCACGTGGGTCACGCCCGGCATGGTGGGGAAGAATCCCGCCTGCTGCGTGACCTTGCTCGAGGTGAAGGAGAGCGAGCCCATGGTGCGGCCGTGAAAGCCGCCGAGGAAGCCGATGAAGCGCGGCCGGCCGGTCACGTAGCGCGCGAGCTTGAGCGCGCCTTCGACCGATTCCGTGCCGCTCTGACACACCAGCACCTGAGCCGGCTCGCCCACGGGCGCGAGCTCGTTGATCCGCTCGGCGAGGCGCGTCATGCGCTCGTGCCAGTAATCGGAGGAGATGTGCAGGAAATCGTCGGCCGCGTCCTTGATGGCCTGCACCACCTTGGGATGCGCATGCCCGGTGCTCGCGACGCCGATGCCGCTCATGAAATCGAGGAAGCGGTTGCCGTCCACGTCCCAGGCCTCGGCGCCACGGCCGCGCGCCATGACGAAGGGATAGTCGCGCGGGTACGAGGGCGTCGTCACCGGGCGGTCGCGGGCGATGAGTGCCTGCGCCCTGGGGCCGGGGAGCGGCGTGCGGATATGCGGTGCAGCCATGTCAGTTCCTCAAGTTGATGCGGATCGGCCGCGCGTGCGCATGGCGCGTGCGCGCCTCGAGGTCGCGGAGCACGGCCAGATCGGCCGGCGCCGGGGCGGGAAGGGTCTCGATGCGCCCGGCCACCTTGAGCGGCCAGCCGGTGGCGGCGCGGGCGGCATCGGCGCTGATGCCGGGATAGAGCGCGGCGAGCTCGAGCTCCTCGGTCGCCGGATGGGGCCGGAGCACGCCGAAGTCGGTGATCACCGCGCGCGGGCCGGCGCCGGGGCTGCCGCTCGCAGCGCGCGCGCCGGAGCCCGTGAGGTAGCCGGCCGAGGTGAGAAAGTCGAGCCGCGGCACGAAGCTGCGCGGCGTCTGCTTCATGATGACCAGCACCTCGCGCGCGTAGGTCGCGATCTCGGAGGCACCGCCCGCGCCTGGCAGCCGCACCTTGGGATGCGCGTAGTCGCCGATGACGGTGCTGTTGAGATTGCCGAAAGCGTCGATCTGCGCCGCCCCGAGGAAGCCCACGTCGACGCGGCCGCGCTGCAGGTAGTGCGCGAAGATCTCCGGCAGCGGCACGATCGAGGTCGCGGTCTCGGCGAGCTCGCCGTCACCGATCGAGAGCGGCAGCACCGTGGGCTTGGTGCCCACCGTCCCCGACTCGTAGATGAGGACGAGGTGCGGTGCATGCGTCATGCGCGCCAGGTTGCACGCGGCGCTCGGCAGTCCAATGCCCACGAAACACACCGCGCCGTCCTTGAGGTGCCGCGCGGCGGTCACCGTCATGATCTCATCCGGCGTATAGGCGGGCGCGCTCACGCGGCGACTCCGAGCGCGCGCAGCAGCGCCGCGTGATCACGCACGCCGAGCACATGGCGCTCCATCCAGGCCGTGAACGCCTCGCGGTCGCGCGCGATCTCGTCCCAGGCGAGATAGAAGCGGTTGTCGCGCGAATAGTAGCCCTGCGCGTACGACGGATAAGCACCGCCCGGCACGATGCTGGCGGCGGTGATCAGCCACGACGGCAACACCAGCGCGTTCATATCCGCGCGCAGCTGCTCGACCCGTTCCTCGACGGTGATGAGCACGCGCCGCGCGGCGAGCGCGGCCTCCTTGGCGGCGCCGACGATCCCGCGGATGAGGACGTTGCCTTCGGCATCGATCTGCTGCGCGTGCAGGACGGTGACGTCCGGATTGACGGCGGGAACGGCGGTCAGGAGCTTATCGGTGAAGGGACAGCTCACCGTTCGCAGCGGCGCGCCCGGCAGGCGGGCGAGATCGGTGTCGGCGTGATGCGGCATCAGGCCGCAGCTCACGCCGCTGGCGCCTGCCTGATAGGCGAGCGCGAGCTCTGCGTGGCTGAACTCGGTGAGCGCGAGCGGCTGCGGCCATTGCCGCTCCACCGCATCGCGCAGGCGGTGGAGCGAGCCGACGCCGGGATTGCCGCCCCAGGAGAAGGTGAGGCGCGCAGCGCAACCCATGCCGATCAGCTGGTCGTAGATGAGATCCGGCGTCATGCGGATCAAATGCAGATTGCGGCGCCTCTGGCGGATGATCTCGTGACCGGCGGCAAAGGGAATGAGGTGCGTGAAGCCCTCGAGCGCCACGCTGTCGCCGTCGTGCACGTGCATCGCGATCGCCTCATCGAGCGGCAGCAGCGGCAGCAGCGGCATGGCGGCTCAGTCGACCACGGTCTGTGACTGCTCGCGCAGGTATTGCGGCAAGTAGTAGAAAGAGGCGATGGCCTTGCCGGTCGTGCCCGAGCCCTTCCAGCCACCGAAGGGCTGATAGCCCGGCCACGCGCCGGTGGTCGCGCCCTGCGGGCGGTTGGCATAAGTGACGCCGGCCTCGATGCGCTCCTGGAACCAACCGATCTCGTCCGCTGCGCCGTAGAACCCCGCCGTGAGTCCGAGCGGGGAGGCGTTGGCGAGCGCCATCGCCTCGTCGTTCGATGCCACGCGGTGCAGCATCAGGATCGGGAGAAACATCTCCTTGTCCCACAGGGGGTGGCCGGGCGGCGCTTCGGCCAGCGTTGGCCGCACGAAAAACCCGCGGGCGAGGGCGCCTTCCCTGAGCTGCTCGCCGCCGGAGAGGATCCGGGCGCCGCCGGTGCGCAGCTGCGCGGCGTAGCGCGCGTAGTCCTCATAGCCCGACAAGGTCGCGACGGGCCCGAGCCAATTCTCGCGCCGCGCCGGGTCGCCGATCCTCAAGGCGGCGAGCTGCGCGAGCAGCGCCTCGGTGAGGGGCTCGGCCACGCGCGCATCGACATAGAGCCGCGAGAGCGCGGAGCACTTCTGGCCGCCCATGCCGAACGCGGAGCGCAGGATCCCGGCGCTGGCGCGCTTCAAGTCCGCGCGCGCGGTGACGATGCAGGCGTTCTTGCCGCCCATCTCCGCGATGCAGGGCTTCGGGTACGCCCCGCTCTGGAGCTTCATGGCGATCTGCCGGCCGATCTCGAAAGAGCCGGTGAAGGTGACGCCCGCCGTGAGCGGATGATCGACCAGCGCGGCGCCGATCTCGGCGCTCGAGCCGCTGAGATAATTGAAGACTCCCGGCGGCAGCCCGGCGTCGCGGATGCAGTCCGCCAGCAGCCGCCCCGCCCACGGCGTCACCGTCGCGCCCTTGAGCACCACGGTATTGCCGGTGATGAGCGCGGCCGCCACCGGGCCCGCCGCGAGCGCAATCGGGAAATTGAAGGGCGTGATGACGACCCACGCGCCGTAAGGCTTGAGCACGCTGCGGTTGTGGGAGGCGTAGCTGCTGAGCGGATCGTCGGGGAGGGCGTGCACGAAGCCGCCCGCGCGCTCGAAGTCGTCGCAGTAGGTCGCGAAGAAATCCGCCGCCTCCTGCGCCTCGCCGAGCGCTTCCATGCGGTTCTTCCCCACCTCGAGAGTGAGCGCCGCGGCGATGTCGTAGACGCGCTCCTCGATCAGCCGGCCGACCCGCCGCAGCAGCTGCGCGCGCGCGGGCATCGGGGTCTGCTTCCACGCGGGCCAGGCGCCGTGCGCGGCGCGCAGCGCGCGGTCCGCGTCCGCCGCGCTCGCGGCGGCGAAGGTGCCGAGGAGCTCGTCACGGTCGGCGGGGTTTCGCTTCTCGGCGGCGTGCTCCGCCGGGCGGTCGGCGCCGGCGATGTGCAGCGCGTGTGATCCGCCGAGTGCGCCCCGCACACGCTGCATCGCCGCATCGAAGCGCGTGTGCAGCTCCTCGGGCGGGTCGAACATGGTCGCGTAGGTGAGCTTGAAGGTCATGAGTTCCGCTCCGCGGAGAAGGATGCGCCGAGCTCACCGAGCAGCCGGTCGAGCAGCCCGAGCGCATCGCCGAGGTCGCGCTCCCCGATCACGAGCGGCGGCGCGAGCAGCAGCAGGTTGCCGCGCGCGGCGAAGGACACGCCGGCATCGAGAGCGCGCTCGAGGAGCGAGCGCAGCGCCGCAGGCATCTGCGGCCAGGGTGCGAGCGG
>DASPOP010000174.1:0-12377 GCA_035625955.1 Steroidobacteraceae bacterium
GCCAACGCCGAGCACAATCACGGCGCCGACATCGACCTCCTCAAGGTGTCGCTGATCCACGTGGACGCGGCTCCGCAGTTCAAGCGCTTCGCGGCGCGCGCCAAGGGGCGCGGCACGCGCATCATCAAGCGCAACAGTCACATCACCGTCGGCGTGAGCGACGGCAAGAAGGATTAACGCATGGGTCAGAAGGTCAATCCATTAGGGATACGCCTCGGGATCACCCGCGACTGGACCAGCCGCTGGTACGCCGGCAAGAAGCAGTTCCCGGTGCACGTGCACACCGACTTCCGGGTGCGCGAGTTCCTCCACGAGAAGCTCAAGGAAGCCTCCGTCAGCCGTATCCAGATCGAGCGCGCCGCCAAGAAAGTCAACATCACCATCCAGACCGCGCGCCCCGGCATCGTGATCGGCAAGAAGGGCGAGGACATCGAGAAGCTGCGCCAGGAGACGGCGGCGCTGCTCGGCATGGCGGTCGCCGACGTGCGGCTCAATATCGCGGAGATCAGGAAGCCCGAGCTCGATTCGAAGCTGGTGGCCGATTCCATCGCACAGCAGATCGAGAAGCGCGTGATGTTCCGGCGCGCCATGAAGCGCGCCGTGATGAGCACCATGCGCTCCGGCGCGCTCGGCGTGAAGGTGCGCGTTTCCGGGCGCCTGAACGGCTCCGAGATCGCCCGCACCGAGTGGTATCGCGAGGGGCGCATTCCGCTGCATACCTTCCGCGCCGACATCGACTACGGCCTTTCCGAGGCGCACACCACCTACGGCGTGATCGGCGTCAAGGTGTGGATCTTCAAGGGCGAGGTGTTCGACAAGAGCGAGCTCGCCGCGGAGGCCGCGGCCGAGGAGGCCGCGCCGGCTGCCGCCGCACCCGCGGGCGCTCCGGCCGTGGCTGCGCCGGTGACGGCAGCCGCCGCGCCGGCAGCCGCCGCGCCGGCGGCCAGCGCCGCCGCCGAGCCGCCGGCCCAGGCCTGATCGTGAAGGCGTAACGAGATGCTGCAGCCCAAACGCACCAAGTACCGCAAGCAGTTCAAAGGCCGCAACAGCGGCTTTGCGCAGCGCGGCGCCAACGTGTCCTTCGGCGAGTTCGGCCTCAAGGCCACCAGCCGCGCGCGCATGACGGCGCGCGAGATCGAGGCCGCGCGCCGCGCGATGGCGCGCTACGTCAAACGCGGCGGACAGATCTGGATCCGGGTGTTCCCGGACGTGCCGATCTCGAAGAAGCCGCTCGAAGTCCGCATGGGCTCGGGCAAGGGCAACGTCGAGTACTACGTGGCGCGCGTGCAGCCCGGCAAGGTGCTGTTCGAGATGGAAGGGGTGGACGAGCCCACCGCGCGCGAGGCGTTCCGCCTCGCCGGCTCGAAGCTCTCGGTGTCCACCATGTTCGTGAAACGGCAGGTTCGCTGATGAAACTCGCTCAGGTACGCCAGTTCCGCGAGAAGCTGCGCAGCCACTCCGAGGCCGAGCTCGGCGAGGAGCTGCTGGCGCTGCGCAAGGAGCAGTTCGCGCTGCGCATGCAGCGGGCCACCGGGCAGCAGCCCAAGCCCGATCAGTTCAGTGCCGCGCGCCGCAACATCGCGCGCGTGAAGACGGCGTTGCGCCAGAAGCAGCTCGCCGGCGGCGGAGGTAAAGGCAAATGAGCCCGACGAAGGCGAAGACCACCAAGGCGGCCAGGCCCGCCGCGAAGGCCAAGAGCGTGAAGGCCAAGGCCCACGCCAGACCCAAGCCCGCTGCGGCGGAAGCCCCGGTTGCCGCGCCGGGCGCGGCCGAGGCCGCAGCTCCCGCAGCGGTTGCGGCTAGCGCCGGAGCCGAGGCGGCGCCCGCTGCGGATGCGCGCGGCAAGCGCACGCTCACCGGGCGCGTGGTGAGCAACAAGATGCAGAAGACCATCGCGGTCGAGATCGAGCGGCTGGTGCGGCACCCGACCTACGGCAAGTACATCCGCCGCACCACCAAGCTGCTCGCGCACGACGAGAACGGCAGCTCGCAGGAAGGCGATCTGGTCGTCATCACGCCGTGCCGGCCGATGTCGCGGCACAAGTCCTGGCGGCTGCTCGAGATCGTCGAGAAGGCGGCGCGCTCATGATCCAGTTGCGCACCATGCTGAATGCCGCCGACAACAGCGGCGCGCGCACCCTGATGTGCATCAAGGTGCTGGGCGGCACGCGGCGCCGGTACGCGACCGTGGGGGATGTGATCAAGGTGAGCGTCAAGGACGCCATCCCGCGCGGCAAGGTGAAGAAGGGCGAGGTCTACGACGCGGTCGTAGTGCGCACCACGCGCGGCGTGCGCCGCCCCGACGGCTCCCTCATCCGCTTCGACGGCAATGCGGCGGTGCTGCTCACCAACAAGCTCGAGCCCATCGGCACGCGCATCTTCGGGCCCGTGACGCGTGAGCTGCGCAACGTGCAGTTCATGAAGATCATCTCGCTGGCCCCCGAGGTCCTCTGAAGCCATGAACAAGATCCGCAAGGGCGACCAGGTGGTGGTGCTTTCCGGGCGCGACAAGGGCCGCAAGGGCGCGGTGCTGCAGGTGCTGGCCGACGGCCGCGTGGTGGTCGAGAGCATCAACCGCGTGAAGAAGCACCAGAAGCCCAACCCCCAGGCCAACAAGCAGGGCGGCATCATCGAGAAAGAGATGCCGCTGGCGACCTCCAAGGTCGCGATCTGGAACCCGACCGCCAAGAAGGGCGATCGCGTCGGCATCAAGACGCTCGCCGACGGCAAGCGCGTGCGGTTCTTCAAGTCGAACGGAGAGATGCTCGATGTCTGACGCGGATGCGGGCAAAGAAGCCGGCAAGCCCGCCGGCAAGCAAAAACAGCCCAAGCCTGAGAAGCAGGCCGGCAAGCAGGCCGAGGGCGCAAAGCAGCCGTCGGCCAAGAAGGCCGACGTCCACGGCCACCGTGCGGCCGATCAGCGCTCGGCGCCGCCGCGGCTGCAGTCGTTCTACCGCGAGCAGGTGATTCCGAAGCTGCGCTCGGAGCTCAAGATCGACAACGTGATGCAGGTGCCGCGCATCACCAAGATCACGGTCAACATGGGCGTGGGTGAAGCGGTCGCCGACAAGAAGGTCATGGACGCCGCGGTGGCCGATCTCACCAGGATCACCGGCCAGAAGCCGCTCGTGACCAAGTCGCGCAAGGCGATCGCGTCCTTCAAGATCCGCGCGGGGCTGGCGGTTGGCGCCAAGGTGACGCTGCGGGGAATGCGCATGTACGAGTTCCTCGACCGCCTGATCAGCATCGCGATGCCGCGCATCCGCGACTTCCGCGGGGTGTCGCCGCGCTCCTTCGACGGCCAGGGCAACTACTCGCTCGGCGTCAAGGAGCAGATCATTTTCCCCGAGATCCAGTACGACCAGATCGATCAGGTCCGGGGCATGGATATCACCATCACTACGACGGCGAAAGACGACCGTCACGGCCGAGCGTTGCTCGAGGCATTCAACTTCCCGTTCCGGAAGTAACCGGACCACAGGAAACGCTAAGTCTATGGCAAAGACGAGCATGGTCGAGCGCGAGAAGCGTCGCGCACGTGTCGTGAAGAAGTACGCGGCAAAGCGCGCGAAGCTCAAGGAGCTGATCCGCAGCCCCAGGAGTTCGCCCGAGGAGCGCGCCGCGGCACAGGCCGCATTGCAGTCGCAGCCCCGCGATGCGAGCGCCGCGCGTCAGCGCAAGCGCTGCGCCATCACGGGCCGTTCGCGCGGCGTGTACCGCAAGTTCGGCTTATCAAGGGTGAAGATCCGCGAGGTGGCCGCGCGCGGCGAGATTCAGGGCCTGGCGAAGGCGAGCTGGTGAGGGAACGAAAGCCATGAGCATGACCGATCCAGTCGCCGATCTCCTCACCCGCATCCGCAACGGCCAGACCGCCGGTAAGGCCGAGGTGCAGCTCGACTCCTCGCGGTTGAAGACCGCGATCGCCAAGGTGCTGAAGGAGGAGGGCTACATCGCCGACTTCCGCCTCGACGCCGACGGCGGCAAGCCGCGTCTCACCATCGGACTCAAGTACTTCGAGGGCCGGCCGGTGATCGACCGCCTGGAGCGCGTCAGCCGCCCGGGCCTGAGGATCTACCGCGGCAAGGACCACCTGCCGAAGGTGCTCGGCGGCCTGGGGACGGTGATCGTCTCGACCCCGAAGGGCGTCATGACCGACAAGCAGGCGCGCTCGATCGGACAGGGCGGCGAAGTCCTGTGCATCGTCGCCTGATGTAGAGAGCCATCATGTCGAGAATTGCCAAAGCACCCGTCGAGCTGCCGCAGGGCGTGACCGCGACCATCGCCGCGCAAGCGGTGACCATCAAGGGCGCCAAGGGCTCCTTGAGCCTGCCGCTCGCCCCCGGCGTCACCGTGGCGCAGGCGGACAAGAAGCTGCAGGTGAGCTTCGCCGATCCCGATCTGGCGCGCACGCGCGCCGGAGCGACGCGCGCGCACCTGGCCAACATGGTGCGCGGCGTCACCAAGGGCTACGAGAAGAAGCTCGAGCTGGTGGGCGTCGGCTTCCGTGCGCAGCTTCAGGGCAAGACGCTCAACCTCACGCTCGGCTTCTCGCACCCGGTGAACTTCCCGATCCCGGAAGGCATCAGCATCGAGACCCCGAGCCAGACCGAGATCGTCGTCAAGGGCATCGACCGGCAGAAGGTCGGTCAGGTGGCGGCGGAGATCCGCGGCGTGCGGCCGCCCGAGCCCTACAAGGGCAAGGGTGTGCGCTACAACGGCGAGCAGATCACCCTCAAAGAGGGGAAGAAGAAATGAGTACCACGAAGAAGGAGCGGCGCCTGCGCCGCGCGGTCAAGACGCGCGCGCATATCCGCGACCTGGGGCTGGCGCGCCTCACGGTGCACCGCACGCCGAAGCACATCTACGCCCAGGTCACGACCGACTCGGGCGCGAAGGTGATCGCGGCGGCCTCCACCGTGCAGGAGAAGCTGCGCGAGGGCCTGAAGGCGACCGGCAACGTCGCGGCCGCCAAGATCGTCGGACGTGCGATCGCCGAGAAGGCCAGGGCGGCCGGCGTGAGCAAGGTGGCGTTCGACCGTTCCGGTTTCCAGTTTCACGGGCGCGTCAAGGCGCTCGCCGATGCAGCCCGCGAAGCGGGTCTTGAATTCTGAGCAGGTAGCACCATATGGCAAGAGCGGAAAAGGGTCAGCCGGCGGACGAGTTCATCGAGAAGCTCGTTGCAGTGAATCGCACCGCCAAGGTCGTCAAGGGCGGCCGGCAGTTCGGTTTCACGGCACTCACCGTGGTCGGCGACACCGCCGGGCGGGTCGGCTACGGCTTCGGCAAGGCGCGCGAGGTGCCGGTGGCGATCTCCAAGGCCATGACCCAGGCGCGCAAGAATCTCGTCAACGTGGCGCTGCGTAACGATTCGCTGCACTACGCGATCACGGGCGCGCACGGCGCCACGCGCGTCTACATGCAGCCGGCCTCCGATGGTACCGGCGTGATCGCCGGCGGCGGCATGCGCGCCGTGCTCGAGTGTGCGGGCGTACGCAACGTCCTCGCCAAGAGCTACGGTTCGCGCAACCCGATCAACGTGGTGCGCGCGACCATCAACGCGCTCGCCAAGATCCGCTCGCCCGAGGAGATCGCGGCGAAGCGCGGCAAGAGCGTCGAAGAGATCACGGGCTGACGATCATGGCGGACAAGCAACTGAAAGTGACGCTGGTGAAGAGCCTGGCCGGGCAGCTCAAGAACATCCAGGCATCCGCACGGGGCCTGGGGCTGCGCCGCATGCATCAGAGCGTGACGGTCAGGGACACGCCGGAGAACCGCGGCATGATCCAGACCGCCGTGCACCTGCTCGAGGTCGAAGGCGATGGCGCAGTGAACCGCGCCGCCGGGAAAGGCGTCTGAAGCTTATGCGACTCAATACACTGAAACCCGCCCGCGGCGCCCGCCGCGCGCGGCTGCGCGTCGGCCGCGGCGCCTCCGCCGGCCAGGGCAAGACCTGCGGCCGCGGCACCAAGGGGCAGCGTGCCCGCAAGGGCGGCTACCACAAGGTCGGCTTCGAGGGCGGCCAGATGCCGCTGCAGCGCCGGATGCCGAAGGTCGGCTTCCGCTCCGACATCAAGCGCACGCGCGCCGAGGTGCGGCTGCACGAGCTCGCCAAGGTCGCGGGCGAGGTGGTCGATCTCGAGGCCCTGAAGCAGGCCGGAGTCGTGCCGCCCGAGGCCGAGCGCGCCAAGGTCGTGCTTTCCGGAGAGCTCAAGAAGGCCGTGACCCTCAAGGGCGTCGCGGCCACCAAGGGCGCGCGCGCGGCGATCGAGGCCGCGGGCGGCAAGGTCGAGGAAGCACCCGCTGCACAGCCCAAGGCCGCAGGCTAAGGACCGCGTTCCGCATGGCGAATACTCCATTCAGCAATCCGGCCGCAACGCTCGGCGACGCTGCCCGTTTCGGGGAGATTCGCAGCCGCATCTTTTTCCTGATCGGCGCGCTCATCGTCTATCGCATCGGCACCTTCATCCCGGTGCCGGGCATCAACCCGGCGGAAGTGGCGCGCTACTTCGGCGACAAGTCGAACACCATCCTCGGGATCGTCAACCTGTTCTCGGGCGGGGCGCTGTCGCGCCTGTCGATCTTCGCCATGGGCGTCATGCCCTACATCTCCGCCTCGATCATCATCCAGATGATGTCGATGGTGGTGCCGACGCTCATGGAGCTGCGCAAGGAAGGCGAGTCGGGCCGGCGCAAGATCACCGAGTACACCCGCTACGGCACGGTGCTGCTCGCCCTGTTCCAGTCGTTCGCGGCGGCAGGCGCGCTCGAGAAGGGCGGCATGACGCTGATCACCGGCTGGCCGTTCCTGATGATCGCCACCATCACCATGACCACCGGGACCATGTTCCTCATGTGGCTCGGCGAGCAGATCACCGAGCGCGGCATCGGCAACGGCATCTCGATGATCATTCTCTCCGGCATCGTCGCCGGCCTCCCGGGCGCGGTGGGCAACACGATGGAGTCCGTGAGCAACGGCGAGATGCCGGGGCCGGTGGCGCTCGCGCTGCTGTTCCTGGTGGTGGGCGTCACCGCCTTCGTGGTGTTCATGGAGCGCGCCCAGCGGCGCATCCCGGTCGATTACGCCAAGCGCCAGGTGGGCCGGCGCATGTACGCGGGCCAGAGCACTCACCTGCCGTTCAAGATCAACATGTCGGGCGTCATTCCGCCGATCTTTGCTTCCAGCCTGCTGCTGTTCCCGGCGACCATCGCCAGCTTCCTCGGCAGTGCCTCCGACACCTGGTACGGCAACATCGCGCAGGATGTGGCGGCCGCGCTCGGCTACGGCCAGCCGCTGCACCTGGTGATCTACGCGGTGCTGATCATCTTCTTCTGCTTCTTCTACACGGCGCTGGTGTTCAACGCGCGCGACACCGCCGAGAACCTGAAGAAGTCCGGCGCCTTCGTGCGCGGCATCCGCCCCGGTCAGCAGACCGCCGAGTACATCGACCAGGTGCTGACGCGCCTGACGCTGTGGGGCGCGCTCTACGTCACCCTGGTGTGCCTGGTGCCCGAGATCCTGATTTCCTGGTACGGCGTGCCGTTCCGTTTCGGCGGCACCTCACTCCTCATCGTGGTGGTGGTGGTGATGGATTTCATGGCGCAGCTGAACGCGCACATGATGTCGCATCACTACCCGGGACTTCTGAAGAAGGCCAATTTGCTCGGCTACGGGCGAACGGGGCAGGGTGGTTAATCAATGAAAGTACGTCCGTCGGTCAAGAAGATCTGCAAGAACTGCAAGATCGTGCGCCGCCGGCGCGTGGTCTACGTCATCTGCTCGGACCCGCGCCACAAGCAGCGCCAGGGTTGAGGTAAGGCACACATGGCACGCATAGCCGGTATCAACATCCCGATGAACAAGCACGTGTGGGTCGGGCTCACGCACATCTTCGGCGTGGGCCGCGCGCGCGCACACGCCGCCTGCGAGGCGGCCGGCGTCAACCCCACCACCAAGGTGAAGGACCTCACCGAGGCGGAGGTGAACGCGATCCGCTCGCAGATCGCCAAGTACGCGGTCGAGGGCGACCTGCGGCGCGAAGTGTCGATGAACATCAAACGGCTGATGGACCTGGGAACCTGGCGCGGCCTCCGCCACCGCCGCGGACTCCCGGTGCGCGGCCAGCGCACGCGCACCAACGCGCGCACCCGCAAGGGCCCGCGCAAACAGGCGGTCAAGCTCAACGCACCGCCGGGAAAGGTATAAGGCATGGCTGAGCAGCAGAAACCCGAGGAAAAGGCCGCGGCAGCGGCCCCGGCAGCGGCTCCGGCGGCGACGCCGGCGGCCGGCGCGGCTCCCGCAGCAGCGGCGGCGCCGAAGAAGCCGAAGAAGGCGCGCAAGAACGTGCTCGATGCGATCGCGCACGTGCACGCGTCCTTCAACAACACGATCATCACCATCACCGACCGGCAGGGCAACACGCTCTCGTGGGCGACCGCCGGCGGCTGCGGCTTCCGCGGCTCGCGCAAGTCGACGCCGTTCGCCGCGCAGGTGGCGGCCGAGAAGGCCGGCGTTGCGGCGCAGGAGCACGGCGTGAAGAACGTCGAAGTGCGCGTCGGCGGCCCGGGTCCCGGGCGTGAGTCGGCCGTGCGTGCGCTCAACAACTGCGGGCTCAAGATCACCAGCATCTCGGACGTGACGCCGATTCCGCACAACGGATGCCGTCCGCCCAAGAAGCGCCGCGTATAGAGGCAACGAGGAAACCATGGCGCGTTACACCGGACCAGTGTGCAAGCTCTCGCGTCGCGAGGGCACGGATCTGTTCCTGAAGTCGGGCGTCAAGCCGCTCGAGAACAAGTGCAAGTTCACCGTGCCGCCGGGCGGCATCAAGGGCGAGCGCCGCCAGCGCCTGTCCGACTACGGCCTGCAGCTGCGCGAGAAGCAGAAGCTGCGCCGCATGTACGGCGTGCTCGAGCGGCAGTTCGGCAACTACTACGAGGAGGCGGCCCGCAAGGCGGGCGCCACCGGTGAGAACCTGCTGCGCCTGCTCGAGTGCCGCCTCGACAACGTCGTGTACCGCATGGGCTTCGCCTCGACGCGCGCCGAGGCGCGCCAGCTGGTGAGCCACAAGTCGATCACCGTGAACGAGAAGCCGGTGACCATCGCCTCCTATCAGGTGAAGGCCGGCGACATCGTTCAGGTGCGCGAGAAGTCGCGCAAGCAGCTCCGCATCCAGAGCGCGCTCAACGTCGCGCAGCAGGTCGGGCTGCCGGACTGGGTGGAGGTGAACGCCGAGCAGTTCCGCGGCGTGTTCAAATCGGCGCCGGGCCGGGAGGATGTCCTGCCCGACATCAACGAGAACCTGGTCGTCGAGCTGTATTCGAAGTAACTGATTTTTCCATGTTTGCGCCGGCCGTGCTGCCGGCAAGGTGAAACTGCAATGCAGGGTTCTGTAAGCGAGTTCCTGAGACCCCGGGTGGTGAAGGTGCAGCCGGTCGCTCCGCGCCAGGCGCGCGTAGTGATCGAGCCGTTCGAGCGCGGCTTCGGGCATACGCTCGGCAACGCGCTGCGCCGCGTGCTGCTCTCCTCCATGCCGGGCGCTGCCATCACCGAGGTCGAGATCGACGGCGTGCTGCACGAGTACACCAGCATCGAGGGTGTGCAGGAGGACGTGGTCGACATTCTCCTCAATCTGAAGTCCGTGGCGCTGAAGATGCACTCGCGCGACAGCGCCGAGCTGCGGCTGCACAAGAAGGGCCCGGGCCCGGTGACGGCCGGCGACATCCAGGTCGATCACGACATCGAGGTCGTGAACCCGGAGCTGGTGATCGCCAACCTCACCAAGGCGGGCGAGCTCTCCATGACGCTGCGTGTCGAGCGCGGCCGCGGCTACCGGCCGGCAGCCGCGCGCGTCGCCTTCGAGGAGCAGACGCGCCCGATCGGCCGCCTGCAGCTCGATGCGTCCTTCTCACCGGTGCGGCGCGTCACCTACTCGGTGGACGCGGCGCGCGTCGAGCAGCGCACCGACCTCGACAAGCTGATCATCGACATCGAGACCAACGGCACGATCGACGCCGAAGAGGCCATCCGCCGCGCCGGCGCGATCCTCAAGGACCAGCTGTCGGTGTTCATCGACCTGCAGGGCGAGGAAGAGGCGGCCACCAAGGTCTCCGAGATGCAGTTCGATCCGATCCTGATGCGCCCGGTCGACGAGCTCGAGCTCACCGTGCGCAGCGCCAACTGCCTCAAGGCCGAGAACATTCATTACATCGGCGATCTGGTGCAGCGGACCGAGGTGGAGCTGCTGCGCACGCCGAACCTCGGCAAGAAGTCGCTCACCGAGATCAAGGAAGTGCTGCAGAGCCACGGCCTGATGCTCGGCATGCGCCTCGACGGCTGGCCGCCGGCGGGCCTGAAGCACGAGGAAGGCAACCGCGAAGTCATCTGAGTTAACCAGCACTGCCGGCCCATCGTTCGCGGGCAAAAACCACGCTTTTTGCCCGCGACGGTAGTAGCGCTGGTCGACTGGCCTGCTGAAACGGCCGTAGGCCGTTTTCAGCCAATAGGAAACAAAATATGCGTCACCATCTCTCCGGCCGCCAGCTGTCGCGTAACAGCTCGCACCGCCACGCGCTGATGCGCAACATGTCGGTCTCGCTGCTGCGGCACGAGACCATTCGCACCACGCTGCCGAAGGCGAAGGAGCTGCGTCGGGTGGTCGAGCCCCTCATTACGCTCGCCAAGAGCGATGCCGAGGCGAACCGCCGTCTGGCCTTCGCGCGGCTGCGCGACGCCGAGGTGGTGGAGAAGCTGTTCGCCGACTTAGGCCCCCGCTTCAAGGCGCGCCCGGGCGGCTACACGCGCATCCTGCGCATGGTGCCGCGGCCGGGCGACTCCGCGCCGATGGCTCTCATGCAGCTCGTCGAGGGCCCCGCCGCTGCCGCGGTTGAGCAGCCGCCGGCTGAAGAGGCGAAGAAGGCTACCCGGCGCGCGAAGGCCAGGGACGAAGGCAAGGCCCTCAAAGGCGCGGCTAAAACCGAGGAAAAGGCTGAGCCCAGGAAGAAGTCGAAGCCCGCGGCCGAGCCCGCCGAGGAGCCGAAGAAGCCGAGCCGCAGGAAGAAGGCGCCGGCCTGATCCTTTCCGGCTGACCGAGGCCCCCGGCTCCAGTCGGGCCGGGGCGCCCTGCCGGCGAGCCTCACAGGGCCGCCGCGTTTGCCTCTCCCGGAGCCGATCCGATAGGCTCACCCGCTCAGCCGGCGCTACGACCGGCACTCGAGGGGAGGAGGCCCGCCATGAGTTTCGCTTCTGAATTCAAAGAATTTGCCATGAAGGGCAGCGTCATCGACCTCGCGGTCGGTGTCGTGATCGGAGGAGCGTTCGGGAAAATCGTCTCCTCGCTCGTCGGCGACGTCATCATGCCGGCGCTGTCGCCCATTCTCGGAAGCGTGAACTTCAGCGAGCTGTCCGTTCAGATCGCGACCAACGCGGCCGGCAAGCCCGTGCTGCTGAAGTACGGGTCCTTCCTTCAGACGATCTTCGAATTCCTGGTGATCGCCTTCTCGATCTTCATCGTCATCAAGGGCATCAACAAGCTGAAGCGCCCCCCGGCAGCCGCGGCAGATGCGCCGCCGCCACCGCCCACCAAGACCGAGGTATTGTTGCAGAATATAAAGGATATTCTGGCAAAGCGCTAGATATTGATCCTTTAGAGATACAATAGAGGCGGTTGGCTCTCAAGGCGGCTAAAAAGCCCGGCCGCCCGGCAATTTCAGGCTTGTCCGCCAGCGGCCGCGCGGAAGGCATCCCGCGTCAGGTTCTCGCAGCCGGCTGCGGTGATGGCGAGGTCGTCCTCGATGCGGATGCCGCCGAATTTCATGAGCCCCGCCACCCGCGGCCAGTTGATGCAGCCCGATTGCCGATCATCCGCCCGCGCCGCTTCGAGCAGCTGTGGAATGAAATAGATTCCCGGCTCCATGGTGACCACGAAGCCGCTCTCGAGAGTGCGCGTGAGCCTCAGGTAGGGATGACCCTCGGGCCGCGGGATGTCCCCATCACCGCGCGCCTTCATGAATCCGCCGACGTCGTGCACTTCGATGCCGAGCAGATGCCCGATGCCGTGCGGCAGGAATACCCTGGTGACTCCATTGGCGACCGCTTCCTCGCCACTGCAACGCACCAGCTCGGCTTCCCTCAGCAGCCGTCCGGTCTCGGCGTGCGCCCGAAGCTGCACGTCGCGCCAGTCGACCCCGGCTCGCACGCCCGCGCACAGCCGCTGCTGCAGCTCATCCATCCGTGCGATCAGCGCGCGAAAGTCCGCATCCCGGTAGGCATGGGTGCGTGTGATGTCGCAGGCGTAGCCGGCGAACTCGGCGCCCGCATCGATCAGCAGCGAGTGGCGCTCGCGCGGCGCGCGCTTATTCAGCACCTGATAGTGGAGCAC
>DASPOP010000175.1:0-10548 GCA_035625955.1 Steroidobacteraceae bacterium
CTCCTCCCAGCGCTGCGCGCCGAAGCCCGCCATCTGCGGCAGGGGATGATCGGTGAGGTGGGTGAGAAGGTTGCGGATCACGGCCAGCTGCTGCATGAGCCGGTCGTGGAACTGCAGCGCGCGCACGCACGCCGCCAGCTCGCGCGACAGTGCCTCGAGCCCGGGCGCGCCCACCGCGGGGCGCAGCCCCTGACCGAGCCTCTCGAGTGCGCTGCCGAGCTCGACCGCCGGCGTCTCGCTCTCGCGCATGGCGAAGGCGAGCAGGATGGCGGCTGCTTCCGCCGAGACTCCCAGGGTCTCGCAGCGGCAGCGCGTGTCCGCCGCGGCAATGGCCATCAGGTGAGCACCTTGGTCACGATGGACAGCAGGCGGTCGGGATCGAAGGGCTTCACCAGCCAGCCGGTCGCGCCGGCTTCCTTGCCCTGCTGCTTGCGCTCGGCGGTTGCCTCGGTGGTCAGCATCAGCAGCGGCGTGAACCGGTAGTTGGTCCGGCGCCGCAGCTCGCGCACCAGCGCGATGCCGTCCATGTTGGGCATGTTGACGTCGGTGATGACGACGTCGAACTGCTGCTTCTCGGCGACCTGCAGCGCTTCCACGCCGTCGGTCGCCACGTCCACCTCGTGACCTCCCGAGGAGAGCGCCAGCTTCACCAGCTGGCGCATCGACGGTGAGTCATCGACTGCGAGAATTCGTGCCATAGCCTCTCTCCTAGAAGTCCTGCCATTCGCCGGCCGCAGCCGCGGCCCTGGCTCGCGCGGGCTCGCCGCCCGCGGCCTTGCCGTTGCCGGTCCACGGACGGTTCGGTCCGCGGCGCTCGTCATGCGGAGTTGTCGCCGCCGCGGGCTGCGCGGCGCGAGCGCCGGGCGCGGCCGCCGGCGCGTTCGCGGCGGGCAGCGTGAAGCGCTCCATCATGCGGTTGAGCTCGCCGGCGCCTTCGGCCATGGCCTGCGAGGCGGCGGTGGCCTCCTCGACCAGCGCGGCGTTCTGCTGGGTCATCTCGTCCATCTGCATGACGGCCTTGTTGACCTGCTCTATCCCCGAGGACTGCTCGCGCGAGGCGGCGGCGATCTCGGCGATGATGTCCGACACTTTCTTGACCGAGGAAACGATCTGCTCGAGCGTCTGTCCCGACTGGGTGACGAGCGAGGAGCCGTCCTCGACCTTGCGCACCGAGTCCTGGATCAGGCCCTTGATCTCCTTGGCGGCCGTAGCCGAGCGGCCCGCGAGGCTGCGCACCTCGGTGGCAACCACGGCGAAGCCGCGGCCCTGCTCGCCGGCGCGCGCGGCTTCGACCGCGGCGTTGAGCGCCAGCAGATTGGTCTGAAAGGCGATCTCGTCGATGACGCCGATGATGTCGGCGATCTTCTTCGAGGCCTCGTTTATCTCGGTCATGGCACGCACTGCCTTGCCGACCACGCCGCCGCCCTTCTCCGCCTGATCGCGCGCCGCGGTGGCGAGCTGGTTGGCCTGACCGGCGTTGTCGGCGTTCTGCTTGACCGTCGAGGTCATCTGCTCCATCGAGGAGGCGGTCTCCTCGAGCGAGGAGGATTGCTCCTCGGTACGCTGCGACAGGTTGGCGTTGCCCTTGCTGATCTCCTCCGCGCCCATGCGGACGGCGGCGGCCGCCGACTTGATGTCGCGCACCATCTGCGCGTTGTTGTCGAGCAGCTTGTTGAGTCCCGAGCCGAGAGAGGCGAGGAACCCGGACTTGCCGTCCAGACCGACGCGGACGCTCAGGTCGTTCTCCAGCGCCCGCCGCACGATCTCGGCGACTTCCTCCTGCACCGACACTTCCTGCGTGCGGTCCCACCATTCGACCACCGTGCCGACGCGCTTGCCTTGGCTGTCGGCGACCGGGATGGCGCTGAGCTTCAGCAGCCGGCCGCCGAGGTACAGCTCCTCGCTGTGCTGCCCGCTCAGGCCCGCGAGCAGCTGGCGCTGCTGCGCCGGATTGTCGTGCAGCATGTCGACGCTCGAGCCGAGCAGTTTGTCGGCGTCGAACCCGGGCCGCTCGCGCTTCAGGTCGCTCTGCATGGCGCGGAACAGCTGCTGCGCGGCTTCGTTCACATAGACGATGTTGAGCTGCTCGTCCGCGAGCACGATGTTGGCGCCCGCCTTGTCGAGCGCAGTGCGCACGCGCGCATTCTCCGCCGCCTTCATGTGCGCGGTGATGTCGGTGGCGAACTTGACGACCTTGCAGGGCTTGCCGTCGGCATTCAGGATCGGGTTGTAGCTCGCCTGGATCCACACCTCGCGCCCGCCCTTGCCGAGGCGCTGGTACTGGCCGGCGTCGTGCTCGCCGCCGGCGAGCTTCTCCCAGAACCGCCGGTATTCGTCGCTGGCCGCGTAACCGGGCTCGACGAACATGCGGTGGTGCTGGCCGCGGATCTCCTCCAGCGTGTAGCCGAGCGTCTCGAGGAAATTCCCGTTCGCCGTGAGGATCGTGCCGTCGAGCGTGAACTCGATCACCGCCTGCGCACGGTTGATGGCCGCGAGCTGCCCCCTGGCTTCAGCCGCGGCTTCGACCCGGGCGGTCACGTCGTAGGCATAAGTGACGACCTTATAGGGTTTGCCCGCGCGGTCCAGGATCGGATTGACGGTCGCCTGGATCCAGATCTCGCGGCCGCCCTTGCCGATGCGCTTCTGCACGCCGGCATCGACCTCGCCGCGCCCGAGCTTCTCGAGGAAGCGCTGGTCGTCCTCGCTGCCGCGGCGCGTCTGGTCGAGCAGCGACAGCAGGCTCTTGCCGCGCAGCTCCTCCAGCGTGTAGCCGATCATCCTCTGATAGTTGTCGTTGGCGCCGAGAATCGTGCCATCGAGGCCGAACTCGATCACCGCCATCGACCTGTCGATCGCGGCTGCCTGCGCCAGCAGGTCGGCGGCCGGCCCGCCCTTCCTCGAGACCTTGCGGGCGGCTTTGGCGCGCGCGGCCTTGTTACGCTTGACCATAAAACCAATCCTTTTGAGAGCTTCCTGTCTACGGTTGATTGACGCTCAGGCCGCGCGCGCAGCCTCGGCTATTGCCGCGGCCTCGCCGCCGACCGAGTCCGCCAGCTGCGAGCCGATCAGGCGATCGATGTCGAGCAGCACGACCATGCGCTCGGCGATGGAAACCAGTCCGCTGATGTGCTCGGTGGCCGCGCGCGAGCCCAGGTCGGGTGTGGGCTTGACCGCGGCGGCGTCGACGTCGACCACGTCGGACACGCCGTCGACCACCACGCCGAAATCGCGCCGCCCGGCCTCGGAGCGCACCGTCAGCACGATGATGACCGTGACCGCCGTGTATTCGGCCTGGGCCAGGTTGAAGCGCTTGCGCAGGTCGACGATCGGCACGATCGAGCCGCGCAGATTCAGCACCCCGAGCACGTGCGGCGGCGAATTCGGGATCTTGGTGACCGCCGACCAGCCGCGGATCTCCTGCACGCGCAGGATGTCCACGCCGTAGGTCTCCTCGCCGAGAACGAAGGTCAGCACCTGGTGGGACACTGCCTCGGTCGCTGCGGTCTTGGTCGGGTTGGTGCTCATGGAGTGTCTTCCTGTATGGCGGCGGCGAAGCTCGCGCGTCACGCCGCCTCGCGTCGGGATGTGGAGCGGATCAGGCCCGGCACGTCGAGGATCAGCGCCACCGAGCCGTCGCCGAGAATCGTGGCGCCGGAGATCCCCGGCACCGACCCGTAGTTGGTCTCGAGGGACTTGATGACCACCTGCTGCTGGCCGCGCAGATCGTCGACGAACAGTCCGACGCGCTGGCCGTCGCCCTCGACCACCACCACCAGGCCCTCGTGGATCGCACGCGAGCGCGGCTCGACGCCGAACAGCTCGTGCATGCGCAGCAGCGGCAGGTAGTCGCCGCGGAAGGAGATGACCTCGCCGGCGTTCGACAGGCGATTGACGCCGCTCGCCCTGATCTGCAGCGACTCGACGATCGACACCAGCGGCACGATGTAGGTCTCGTCGCCTACGCATACCGACTGCCCGTCGACGATCGCGAGCGTCAGCGGCAGCGAGATCGTGAAGCGCGAGCCGCGCCCGCGCGCACTGCGGATGTCGATCTTGCCGCCGAGCGACTTGATGTTCCGGCGCACGACGTCCATGCCGACGCCGCGGCCGGAGAGATCGGTGGTCTGCTCGGCGGTCGAGAAGCCCGGCAGGAAGATGAGCTCGAAGATGGCCTCCTCCGCCGGGGTCTCGGCCGGGCCGACCAGGCCGCGGCTGCGCGCCTTGGCGAGGATCCGGTCGCAGTCGAGGCCGCGCCCGTCGTCGCTCACCTCGATGATGATGGCGCTGCCGCGATGGAAGGCCTCGAGGTGCACGGTGCCGGCGGCCGGCTTGCCGGCCGCAATGCGCTCCTCCGGCATCTCGATGCCGTGGTCGATGCTGTTGCGCACCAGGTGCACGAGCGGATCGCCGATGCGCTCGAGCACGGTCTTGTCGAGCTCGGTCTGCTCGCCGGTGAGCTTGAGATCGATCTGTTTGCCGAGCCGCTGCGCCACGTCGCGCACCAGGCGCGGGAAGCGGCTGAAGGCGAAGCCGATCGGCAGCATGCGCACGCGCATGACGCTCTCGTGCAGCTCGCGCACGTTGCGCTCGAGCTGCGCCAGTCCGCTGCGCAGCTGCTCGGCCGAGGGGCCCTCGACCAGCGTGCCGAGCTGCGCCAGCATCGACTGCGTGATGACGACCTCACCGACCGTGTTGATGAGCTCGTCGATCTTGCCCACGCTGACGCGGATCGAGCCGGCATCGCCCGCGCTGGCCGCCGGCGCGGCGTCGGCTTTTGCCGCCGAGCGTGCCGGTGCGGCCTCGGCGGCGGCCGCTGCGGGACGGGGCGCCTCGGCCGCGGGCGCGACGGCCGGAGCGGTGAGTGGTGGAGCCCTGGGCGGCACGACCGGCGCCGGCGCCTCAGGGGTAGCGGCGGCGGCAGCGGTCACCGCGGGCGTGATGCGGTAGTCGCAGTCGCCCTCGACCCATTCGAAGGCCTCGGCAATCTGCTGATCGGACGCGGCGCTCTTCAGGCGCAGTTGCCAGTGCGCGTAGCAGCGATGCGGATCGATCCGGGCGAGCGGCGGAACCTCATCGACCGAGGCGGTGACGGTGAGCTCGCCGTGCTCGGCGAGCGCCGCGAACAGAGCCAGCGGCTCGTTGCCGCGCGACAGCATGTTCTCGAGCGGCTTGACGCTGATCTGCCACTCGGGCAGCTGCGCTTCGGCCGCCGTCGGGACGGCCTGCGCCACCGCGGGCGCTGCCGCCTGGCTTACCTGTGCCGGCACCGCGGCCTCGGGCGCCGCAGCGGCATCGTTCCTGGCGACCGCGACCTCGAGATCGAACTGCAGGTCGGCAACCTTCTGCGGGTCGAAACTCTCCTTGCGCTGAGCGGCACGCAGCATCTCGCGCATCACGTCCACCGACTTCAGCAGCAGGTCCATGACGGCCGTGCTGAGGCGCGTGCGCCCGGCGCGCACTCCGTCGAGCAGCGTCTCGCATGTATGGGTGAAGGAGGCGATGTCGGAGAAATTGAACATGCCGGCGCCACCCTTGATGGAGTGCGCCACGCGAAAGACGGTATTGATGACCTCGGGGTCGGGCGCGCCGACGTCGAGTTTCAGCAGCGCCGCCTCCATGGACTCGAGCGCCTCGAAGCTCTCTTCGAAGAACGCCTCGTGAAATTGGGCGAGATCGATGCCCATGGCCGCTCAGTTGACCGGGGCCAGTGCCAGGTCGCGGCTCAGGCCGAGGGCGCGCGCCGCGCGCAGCAGGGCGTCGCTGCAGTCGAGCCACACGACCGCGCGCTGCTCTGCCTTGCGGTCGTGGAGAAAGGCGACCAGCAGCTGCAGCGCCGCGGTGTCGACCCGCTCGACCTGGGCGGCATCGATGTACACCGGCGAGGAATGCTCGAGGTGCAGCAGCAGCTGCCCGAGCAGTTGCGCCGCGTCGCGGATGGTGCATTGCGGCGGCAGCCGCAGCACGGCATCCGGTTTGATGGCCGCGGTCGGGCCGATCGTGGCCGCAGAGCTCTTGTCGCCGCCGGTGCTCATCACATGCCTTTCATCGCCACGCCCATGGCGAGCAGCTCGTCCACATCCTGTTGCCCGTCGACCGTGCTGGCAGTGAGTCCGGGGATCGCGGGACCCAGGCCGCGGGAGGGATCCTCCGCCGCCAGCGGCGCGTGGCGGTTTCCCGACACGGCGTCGTCACGGCCTTGCACGAGCCGTGCCAACTCGTCCTCGAGCTGTGCCACGAGCTCGATCACCCTGCGGATGATCTGACCGGAGAGGTCCTGATAGCTCTGCGCCATCAGCACCTCGACCAGATTCGTCTTCACGGTCTCGCCGTCGGCATGCGCGGCGGCGCAGTGGCTCTCGAGGCGCGCGAGCAGGTCCTGCCAATAGGGCGATGCGGCGCCGCTCTCGCGCGCTTCCCTGCATTCCGCCCCGAGCGTCGCGGCGGCGGCCGCGGTGCGCGCCACCAGCGGGGTGGAGCTCTCGACCAGATCCAGGGTGCGGTGCGCGGCCTCGTCGGTGAGGCGCAGCACGTGGTCGAGCCGGGCACGCGCGTCCGGGATCTCCTTGCCGGCGAGGCGCAGCAGGCGCGGATCGAGGCGGAACTGATCGAGCGCGGCACGCAGCCGTGCATCGAGCTGGCGCAGCGAGTCCCACAGGCCGCGCTCGCGCATGCCGGTCAGCCGGTCGACGGCCTCGAGAAAGCGCCCCTCGTCGCCGGCTTCCAGCGCCTCTCGCAGGGCGAGGCATACCTCACCCCACTGCTGTTGCAGTGTCGCGGACATGGGTGTCGCACTCATGCCGGGGCCAGCATCTTCTCGAGCTTCTCGGCGAGCACCTGCGCGGTGAAGGGCTTGATCACGTAGCCGTTGACGCCGGCCTTGGCCGCTTCGACGATCTGGTCGCGCTTGGCCTCGGCGGTCAGCATCAGCACCGGCAGCTTGGCCAGCTTGGGATCGGAGCGCACCGCCTTCAGCAGGTCGAGGCCGGGCATCCCCGGCATGTTCCAGTCGGTGATCAGCACGTCGAAGGGCTCGGCCTGCAGCATCGGCAGCGCCGTCTTGCCGTCGTCGGCCTCGGCCACGTTGGCGTAGCCGAGATCGTGCAGCAGGTTCTTGACGATGCGCCGCATGGTGGAGAAATCGTCCACGACGAGGAACCGCAAGTCCTTTTTCATAAGTTCCCTCACTACCCTTACGGCGCCCGACGACTGCCCGCGGGACTCTCTGTGACGCCGTTCAAGAAAACAGCCGCTTGGTGCGCGATGTCGCGCAACAGGAAACATCGGCGTCGAGGGGCGAATCTTGAGGTTGAGCGCGCGCTCCGGCGGCGACGCTGCGCCGCCGCCTGACCGTGCTGCCGGCCGGCCCGGCTGCGAATCGCAGCGCGGCACGACGGCGGTTTTTCCGCACGTGCGGCAGAGTCTTGCCGCACACCGGTATTCGCTCACGGTGCAGAAGGACTGCTCGACAGCCGCGGCGATTCCTTTAGGCCAAAGGCACGATGCACTTCACAGTTCTGCGACCGTGCTTCCCTCAGCATAGCTTTTGCAAGACAGGGAGCCGGTTCGAGTGAAGGAGCACACCAATGTCTGAGCCGCGTGGCGGCAGCGCGCCGAGGCGCACCGCGGCCAAACCCATCGAGCGCTGGCCGTTGCCGGCGGTCGAGGGGCCCCTGGCGAACAGCATGCGCGATGAGCGCGCCCGCTCTGCCGGCGATCAGCGCGCCGCGCAGGATGGCGCGCGCGGCTACGAAGCGGGGCTGGCGCGCGCCCAGGCGGAGACGGCACCGAGGCTGGAAGATCTCGCGGCGCGCGTCCGCCGCCTCGACAGCATGCTGCAGCTGCTGGCACAGCCGCTGCGAGCACTCGACGATCAGGTGGAACAGCAGCTGCTCGAGCTCGCCCTCGCCGTGGGCAAGCAGCTCGCGCGGCGCGAGCTCTCCGCCGCCCCGGCGCAGATCGTCGCGATCCTGCGCGAATGCCTGGAGCAGCTGCCGCTCGCCGCGCGCGACGTGCGCGTGCACCTGCACCCCGAGGATGCGGCGATCGTGCGCGAGCGGCTGGCGGCACCCGCCGAGGAGCGCGCCTGGAGCCTCATCGAGGACCCGACGCTGGCGCGCGGCGGCTGCCTGGTGCGCAGCGACACCTCCCAGATCGACGCCCGGTTCGAGAGCCGCGTCAACGCCGTGCTGGCGAGCGCGCTCGGCGAGCAGCGGGCCTCGGAGCGCCCCGCCGCGCCCGGCGAACCCGGAAGCGGCGAGTGAGCGGCGACGAGTTCATAGCCGGGCGCAGCCGGGCGTGGCGCGAGCGGCTCGGCCGCCTCACGCGCCGCGTCGAGGGCACGCCCCCGCTCGCGGTCGAAGGCTCGCTCACCCGCATGGTGGGCCTGACGCTCGAGGCCGTAGGCTGTCAGGCCTCGATCGGCGATCACTGCGAGCTGATCGCGCGTGACGGCTCGCGCATCGAATCGGAAGTCGTCGGCTTCGCCGGCGACCGCCTGTTCCTCATGCCGACCGGCGACAGCCACGGCCTTGGGCCCCAGGCGCGGGTGATCCCGCGGCCGGGAGCGGGATTGATACCCGTCGGGCCGCAGCTGCTGGGGCGGATCATCGACGGCGCCGCCCAGCCGCTCGATGCCCTGGGTCCGCTCGACTGCGAGGCGCGGGCGCGTCTGGCCGGCAAGCCCATCAATCCCCTCGCCCGTGCGCCGATCTCCGAGCCGCTCGACGTCGGCATCCGCTCGATCAACTCCCTGCTCACCATCGGCCGCGGACAGCGCATCGGACTGTTCGCCGCCAGCGGCGTCGGCAAGAGCGTGCTGCTCGGCATGATGGCCCGCTACACCAGGGCGGACGTGATCGTGGTCGGCCTGATCGGCGAGCGCGGCCGCGAAGTGAAGGAATTCGTCGAGCGGATCCTCGCTCCCAGGGACCGCACGCGCGCCGTGATCGTCGCCGCGCCGGCCGACAACCCGCCGCTGATGCGCCTGCACGGCGCCTGGGTCGCGACCGCAGTGGCCGAATACTTCCGCGATCAGGGCAAGAGCGTGCTGCTGCTCATGGACTCGCTCACCCGCTTCGCCCAGGCGCAGCGCGAGATTGGGCTCGCCATCGGCGAAGCGCCGGCGACCAAGGGCTTTCCGCCTTCCGTTTTCGCACGTCTCCCCGCGCTGGTCGAGCGGGCCGGCAACGGATCCGCGGGCGGCGGCTCGATCACCGCCTTCTACACCGTGCTCACCGAAGGCGATGACCAGAGCGATCCGATCGCCGACGCCGCGCGCGCGATCCTCGACGGCCACATCGTGCTGTCGCGCCGCATCGCCGAGACCGGGCTCTATCCGGCGATCGACGTCTCCGCCTCGATCAGCCGCGCCATGCACGAGATCAGCTCCCCGCAGCAGCAGCTGCAGGCGCAGCAGCTGCGCCGCGCGCTCTCGATCTACGAGCAGCACCGCGACCTCATCAGTCTCGGCGCCTATGTGCGCGGCAGCGATCCGCGGGTCGACGCCGCCGTGGCGCTCTGGCCGCAGATCCAGCAGTTCCTGCAGCAGGACATGCGCCAGCGCGTCGATTTCCCCTCGAGCCTCGGCGCACTCAAGGGGCTCATGGCCGAGCCTGCCGCCGCCACCGCCGACTCACCTCAAGCAGCGAAGGGATAAATCGTGCCACGGATCAGGCAGCTCAAGACCGCCCACGGCGTGCTCGAGACCGACGAGCGCCGCAAGGCACAAACGCTGGCGACGAGCGAGCGCGCAGTGCTGCTGGGCGAAGCCAAGCTCGCCGAGCTCGGCAACTATCGCGACGCCTACGTGCGCGACTTCGCTCTGCGCGCCGGCGGCGGCATGAGTGCCGCGCGCGCGCGCGACTATCAGGCTTTTCTCGCGCGGCTGGATGAGGCGCTGCGCGAGCAGACCGAGATCGTGGCGCGGGCGCGCGCCACACGCGCCGAGCTCCTCGCCAAGTGGAGCGGAGCCGCCCGGCGCTCGGCCGCGGTCGACCGCGCGCTCAAGCGAGGCCTCACCGAACAGCAACGCCGCCTCGACCGGCGCGAGCAGGTCGACGCGGACGAGCGTGCCCAGGGCCGCTGGTCCTCCGGAGGCAAGCGCGGTGGCCGCTAGCAGCGTGCCCGCCACTTCCGCGAGCGCCCCGGCCAGCCCCGCGGCTGCTGATCTGGCATCGCTGCGGGCCGCGCCGGCTCGTCCCCAGGAGACCTCCGGCGTTGCAACGCAAGCCTCTGGCGCCCGCGCTCCGGCGCAGCCCGATGGGGACCGCCGACAGGGCAGCAGCGAAAATGCCCCGACGCGAGGCGCTCCGGCCGCGGTGGCCGCGCTGCCCGCAAGCGCCGCAACCCCGGCGGCCGGCGCGGGCTCGAGTTTCGGCGAGACACTCGCCGCTTCCATTTCCGCGTCCGCGGCCCCCGCGCAGGGTGCCACCGCAACGCCCGCGAAAGCTGTCAGGGGAAAGCCGGCCGATGCCAGGGACTTGAAGGATCCGAAGGCGGCCGAAGTGCAGAGCGCCGCCGTCGCATCGCTTGCGGTTCAGCCGCTCATCG
>DASPOP010000176.1:0-2458 GCA_035625955.1 Steroidobacteraceae bacterium
GCCGACACCGAGATGAAGCGCGTGTGCGTCGGCAGCTCCACCGAAACGTCGACCTTCTCGACTGGAGCCGAGCCGCCGCCGCCCGCCGCCTCGAACGAGGCCATGCGCACCGTGCCGACCACCCTGACGCCACCCTCGGCCTCGACGGTGAGAATCGCGTTGCCGGCGTAGACGGGGCGCTGGAAGCGGGTAGGGCTCTCCAGCCCCATGATGTCGCTCACCTGCGGGGCGCCGAGGAGCCCGGCGACGCGCGCCATCAGGTCCTTGCCGTAGGTGGTCGACGGTCCCAGTACGTGAGTGAAGGGGCCGGCGAGCGCGGCGATCTGGGGAGCCAGCACCGCGGCGAGCGCATGCGTGTTGGCCGGGTTCGCCACCGTGAGCACGCGCGTCACGCCGGCGAGCTGCGCCGCTTGCGCGGCGACCGCGCCCGGGTCGGCGGCACAGACGGCAATGGTGATTTCGGCACCACTCAGCGTGAGCGCACAGCTCACGCACTTGGCGGTACTGACGTTGAGCCTGGCGCCGTCATGCTCGGCGACGATGAGAATCTTGGCGCTCACAGGATCCCCTTCCTCTTCAGCTGCTCGACCAGCTCCGCGGCGTCCTTGACCCGGATGCCTTTCTGCCGCTGTGGGGGCGGCTCGAAGCGCGCCAGCTTCAGCTGCTGGCGCTGCTCGACGCCGAGGGCCGCGAGGCTGAGCGTCTCGAGCGGCTTCTTCTTCGCCTTCATGATGTCCGGAAGCTTCACGTAACGGGGCTCATTGAGGCGCAGGTCCGCCGTGATCACCGCCGGCAGGTCGATCTCGAGCGTCTCGAGTCCGGCGTCCACCTCGCGCGTCACGCGCGCGGTGGTGTCGGAGAGCAGCTCGAGCCTGGAGGCGTAGGTGGCCTGCGGACGATTCCACAGCGCCGCGAGCACCTGGCCGGTCTGGCCGTTGTCGTCGTCGATCGCCTGCTTGCCGAGGATCACGAGGAACGGCTGCTCGCGCTCGATGAGCTTCAGCAGCGCGCGCGCCGCGACCAAAGGCTCGATGACCCCGTCCGCCTGCACGTGCAGCGCCCGGTCCGCTCCCATCGCCAGCGCGCTGCGCAGCTGCTGCTGGGTGTCGGCGGGGCCTACGGTCGCGACGATCACCTCCTCCGCGCCGCCGCGCTCCTTGATGCGCAGCGCTTCCTCGAGCGCGATCTCGTCGAAGGGGTTGACGCTCATCTTGACGCCGTCGGTGACCACGCCGCTGCCATCGGGTTTGACCCGTATGCGGACGTTGAAATCGACGACGCGTTTGATACCGACCAGGATGCGTTTCATAAGCCCGGCAGTATAGCGGGCGACGCCGCGCCTGGTTGCCGGGAGACGCCCCGGCGTTGACGGATTGCGCGCCCTCTCCCTAAAGTCAGCGCCCATGCTGAGCTACGCGCTGCGTCGCATCGCCATTGCCGTCCCGACCCTGCTGCTCATCATCACCCTGTCATTCCTGCTGCAGCGCCTGGCTCCCGGGGGTCCCTTCGATCAGGAGCAGACGCTCACCCCCGCGGTGCGCGCCAATCTCGACCGCGTCTACGGGCTCGACCGGCCGCTGGCCGTGCAGTACGCGCGCTACCTGGCCGCGCTCGCGCGCGGCGACTTCGGGCCTTCGCTCAGCCAGCGGGATTTCACCGTCACCGAGCTCATCGGCCAGGGCCTGCCGCTGAGTGCGACGCTCGGCCTCGCGGCGGTGCTGCTGGCGATCCTCGCCGGCATCCCGGCCGGGATCGCCGCGGCGCTCGCGCGCGGGGGCGGCATCGACTACGCGCTCACGGCGCTGGCCGCGCTCGGTATCGCCTTGCCGACCTTCGTCACCGGTCCTGCCCTGGCGCTGCTCTTCGGGCTGCATCTGCACTGGCTGCCGGTCGCGGGCTGGGAGCGGGGCGCGCCGCGTTATCTGGTGTTGCCGGTCGTGACGCTGGCGCTGCCGGTGGCGGCCTACCTCGCACGCCTGACCCGTGCGAGTCTCCTCGAGGTGCTGCGCACCAACTACATCCGCAGCGCACGCGCGCGCGGCCTGGGGGAGCGACGCGTGCTGTGGCACCACGCATTGCGCCCCGCGCTGCTCCCGGCGGTGAGCTACCTGGGTCCCGCGGTGGCCTTCGTGGTCACCGGGTCGCTCGTCATCGAGACGGTGTTCGGCCTGCCCGGCAGCGGCCGCTACCTCGTGCAGGGCGCCATCGACCGCGACTACCCGCTCGTCATGGGCATGGTCATCGTCTACGCCGGCCTGACGCTCGCTTGCAATCTCGCCGCCGACCTCCTCTACGGCTGGCTCGATCCAGGAGCGCGGCGTGAGTGAGGCCGCAGCGGGCCGCGGCCTGTGGCGGGATGCCGCACGGCGCCTGCGCGCAAATCGCAGCGCGCGGGCCGCGCTGGTGCTGCTCGGCCTGGTGGCGCTGCTCGCGCTGCTCGCGCCGCCGCTAAGCCCGT
>DASPOP010000177.1:0-7312 GCA_035625955.1 Steroidobacteraceae bacterium
ATCCACTGGTGGCCGGTGGCAGTCCGGTCTTTATCCGGCGGGGTTCGCCGGCGCGATCCCGCCGCTGCCGGGCCGGGGCCGGTCGGTCGATCTGGGAGTTACCTGGACACTGTGAATTCCAGCCGCATCGACAGGTCGACCGCCCGCACGTGCTTGGTGAGCGAGCCGATCGATATGTAATCGACGCCGGTCTCCGCGACCGCGCGCACCGACTCGAGCGACACGCTCCCCGAGGCCTCGAGCTTCACCGGCCGGCCGCGCGCCTGGTTGAGCGCCACCGCGGCTCGCAGGTCCGCGTGGGTGAAGTCATCGAGCATCACGATGTCGGGCGCGGCGCCCAGGGCTTCCTCGAGCTCGGCGAGCGATTCGACCTCGACCTCGACCGTCGTGCCGGGCGCATGGCTGCGGCCGGCGCGGATCGCGCCCGCGAGCGAGCCCGCGGCGGCGATGTGATTCTCCTTGATGAGGATGCGGTCGTAGAGGCCCATGCGATGGTTGTGCCCGCCGCCGCACAGCACCGCGTACTTCTGCGCGCTGCGCATCCCCGGAATGGTCTTGCGCGTATCGAGGATCGTGCAGCCGGTGCCGCTGACTGCGTCGACGAAGCGCCGCGTCACGGTCGCGGTCGCCGACAGCAGCTGCAGGAAGTTGAGCGCGGTGCGCTCGCCCGTCAGTACCGGGCGGGCGCTGCCGGCGATATCGAACACCACCTGATTGGCGGCGAGCGGCTCGCCGTCGTTGGCATGCCAGGTGAGCTGCACGTGCGGATCGAGATGGCGGAAGACCGCATCGACCCACGGCCGGCCGGCGAGCACCGCGCTCTCGCGCGTGATCACGCTGCCGCGTACCCGCTGCGCCGCGGGCACCAGTGCCGCGGTCACGTCGCCGCTGCCGATGTCCTCGCGCAGCGCCGCCTCGACCTGGCTCGCGAGATCGCGCGGAGGCTCGCGCATCAGCGCCTAGCGGATGAACGGCAGGCCGTGGCCCGCTCCGGCCATGCACATGAGCATCGGGATCGACAGCACGAAGTTGATGCGCGAGGCCATGCCGGCCGTCTTGCGCGCCCTGGCCTTCTCCTCGTCGGTCGCGGCCACGAGCCCCAGGATCTTCTTCTGGTTCGGCCAGATCAGCACCCAGACATTGAACAGCATGATGGTGCCGAGCCAGGCACCGGTGCCGATGGTGAGGAAGTAGTGGCTCGGATCGTCCATGCCGGCGCCGAGCGTGAAGGCGCCGACGAACTTGCCCGCGCGGCCGAGCAGCCATGCGCCTCCGAGCCAGGTCGCGACCGCGCCCCAGCGGAACCAGAACAACGCCCGCGGCGCGACGTACTTGGTGATGCCGGCGCCTCCCGGGCCGCCCTTGTCGGCGGCCGCGTCGGCGAGTGCCGGCGTCTGCGCGACGTTGAAGTAGTAGAGCAGGCCGATCCAGAACACGCCGGCGACGATGTGGAACCAGCGCGCCAGGCCCAGCTCGTTGAAATTGAAACCGCCGATGAGCAGCGTGAGCACCACGGCGATCACGATGCCGAGGATCAGGGACTGCCGATGGTTGTTCAGGGGATTCATTGCTTCGGTCTCCAAGTTATTGTTTCAATTGACCTGGGCCAAATCGGAGCGGTTTGAAGAATAGGCGAGGCACCCCCATAATTCAACGCATGCGGAACCGAGCGTGACCCAACCGCCCACGCCCGCGGCGCCGCCCGAGCGTCCACCATCACCGTGCATCAATGTCTGCTCCCTGGATGCCAATGGGTACTGCGTCGGATGCCTGCGGACGGGGACGGAGATCGGACGCTGGCTCGGCATGAGCGCGGCGGAGCAGTGGCGGCTGATCGCGGAGCTCGATGAGCGCCGCCGACTTAAGAGGTAGCGAAGATGGATGTGGTCGAGAGAATCAAGGCGGAGCTCGCCTCCGGCCCGGTAGTGCTGTTCATGAAGGGCACGCCGGACTTCCCCCAATGCGGATTTTCCGCGCAGACGGTCGCGGCCCTGCGCGCCGTGGGCGCCAATTTCCGTTACGTGAACATCTTCGAGGAACCTGAGATACGCGAGGCGCTCAAGCGCTACTCCAACTGGCCAACCTACCCGCAGCTGTACGTGAAGGGCGAGCTGATCGGCGGCTGCGACATCGCGCTCGAGATGCTGAAGAGCGGCGAGCTGAAGAAACTCATGAGCGAGGCGGGGGCGGCGCAGTAATCGCCTCCTCGAGCGGCGCGTCCTCGCCCGCCGACTCCTCGGCCGGCGCGTCGAGCCAGCCGAGCGCCGCCGCGCGCCCGCGGGCACTCTCGAAGCTCTCCCTGAGCCGGTTGCAGACCAGGCAGAAGATATCGGCGCAGCGCTCGGCGTCGTAGCGGGCGTTGTGCGCGCTGCCGGCATCCCACTCGAGTCCCGCGACGGCGAGCGCCTTGGCGAGCACCGTCTGGCCGAGCGCGGCTCCCGCGAGCGTCGCCGTGTCGAAGCACGAGAAGGGATGAAAGGGATTGCGCTTGACGTCGGCGCGCGCCACCGCGGCGTTGAGGAAGGCGAGGTCGAAGGCGGCGTTGTGCCCGACGAGGATCGCGCGGCGGCAGCCGCCGGCGCGCACCGCATGGCGCACTTCGCGGAAGATCCGCTGCAGCGCGTCGCGCTCGGGAATCGCGGGGCGCAGCGGGTGATGCGGATCGATGCCGGTTACCGAGAGCGAGGTCGGATCGAGGCGCGCACCCTCGAAGGGCCGCACGTGATAGTGGTGCGTGGCGCCGCGCCGCAGCGTGCCGTCGGCGTCGATGTCGATGAGCACCGCGGCGATCTCGAGCAGCGCATCGGTGGCGGCATGAAACCCGCCGCTTTCCACGTCGATGACGACCGGCAGGTAGCCGCGGAAGCGGTGTGCCATCAGCGCGGCGGCCGCCGGCAACGACGCGCTCATGGCGCGGGCCGTGCGGACGCCGGGCCCAGGCGCCAGGCGATGCGCTCGCCGGCGCGCAGCGGCACCAGCTGATCCGCGCCGAAGGGATAGTGGTCCGGCACCTGCCAGGGCTCGCGCACCAGAGTGATGCTCCCGGCGTTGCGCGGCAGGCGGTAGAAGTCCGCGCCATGCAGGGCCGCGAATCCCTCGAGCTTGTCGAGCGCGCCGGCGGCTTCGAAGGCCTCGGCATACAGCTCGATGCCGGCGTGCGCGGAGAAGATCCCGGCGCAGCCGCAGGCCGTCTCCTTGGCGCGGCGCGCGTGCGGCGCGCTGTCGGTGCCGAGAAAGAAGCGCTCGCTGCCGCTGGTCGCCGCTGCGAGCAGCGCCGCACGCTCGGCCTCCGCCTTCAGCACCGGCGCGCAGTAATGATGCGGACGGATCCCGCCGGCGAACAGCGCGTTGCGATTCATCAGCAGGTGCTGCGGCGTCACGGTGGCCGCAACGCCGGCACGCGCGCCCAGCACGAAATCCACCGCCGCGCGGGTGGTGATGTGCTCGAACACCACGCGCAGCTTACGAAACCGCTCGACGAGCGGCGCGAGCGTGCGCTCGATGAAGCGCGCCTCGCGGTCGAAGACGTCGACGGCAGGGTCGGTGACCTCGCCGTGCACCTGCAGCACCACGTCGAGCTCGGCCATGCGCTCCAGCACCGCGGCGATGCTGCGCACGTCGGTCACGCCGCTCTCGGAATGGGTGGTGGCGCCGGCCGGATAGAGCTTGAAGCCGAAGATGCAGCCGCTCGAGCGCGCCCGCTCGACCTCGGCGGCCGGCGTGTCGTCGGTGAGATAGAGCGTCATCAACGGCTCGAAGGCGACGCCCGGCGGCAGGCCCGCGAGGATGCGCCGCCGGTAATCGAGCGCCTGCGCGGTGGTGGTGACCGCGGGCTGCAGGTTCGGCATGACGATGGCGCGCGCAAAGCGCGTGGCGGTGAACGGCAGCACCGCGGCGAGCGCGGCGCCGTCGCGCAGGTGCAGGTGCCAGTCGTCGGGCCGGCGGATGGTGAGCGCCGTCACGCGCGCCGCCCCAGCGCCGCGAGCACGTTCTGCCCGAGGATAAGCTCGAGCGCGAAGCGCACGCCGAAGCCGGTGACGTCGGTGGCGACGTGCGCCAGGCCGCCGCTGCGCGTCGCGGAGGACAGGTCGACGTGCACCCAGCCGCTGCCGGGCGGCACGAAGCGCGACAGGAAGCGCGTCGCCAGGATGTGATCGCCCTTGCCGTCGACGCTGCACTGCTGGATGTCGGCCACCTTGCTGTCGAGGTCGGCGTCGTAGTCGGGCTCGTTGGGAAAGTTCCACACGCGCTCGCCGCTCACGCGGCCGGCGTCGACCAGCGTCGCGGCGAGCTGCGGGCGGTTGGTGAACACGCCGCTCATGCGCTCGGTCAGCGAGTACACGCAGGCCCCGGTGAGCGTCGCGAAGTCCATCATCAAGCGCGGCCGCGTGCGTCCGGCGAGCGCCAGCGTGTCGGCGAGCACCATGCGTCCCTCGGCGTCGGTGTGAATCACCTGGATGGTGACGCCGTTGGCGGCGCGCACGACTTCCTGCGGGCGGTAGGCCTGCGGCCCGATGCGGTTCTCGGTGATGGCGAGCCAGGCGTCGGCGGCGAACGGTGCGCGCAGCTCGCTGAGCGCGATGAGCGTCGCCAGCGCCACCGCACTGCCCGCCATGTCGGTGTGCATGTCGAGCATCGAGCGGTGCGTCTTGAGGTTGACGCCGCCGGTGTCGAACAGGATCCCCTTGCCGATGAGCGCGATGTCCGGGCGGGCGCCACGGCGGCGCGCGGGACGGTACCTGAGGTGCGCGATGCCGGCGCCATGCTCGCCGTTGCCGCCGGCCACTGCGAGGAACGCCCCGGCGCCCGCGCGGCGCAGCGCGCGCTCGTCGAGCCAGCGGAGCGAGAGTCGGTGCGTGCGTGCCAGGCGTGCGATGGCGGCGCGGTAGCTGCGCGCATCGAGGATGTTGGGAGGCAGCGCGGTGAGCCAGCGGGCGAGATTGGTGCCGCGCGCCACCGCGGCGCCGTAGCGCACATCGAGCCCGTCCGCATCGAGCAGCAGCACGCGCTTGAGCGGCCGCTCATCGCGCGTGCGCGCGCGGAAGCTCGGCAGCGCGAAGGCGTGGGCGAGGGCGGCGGCGAGCAGGGCCTCGAGCGCGCCGCGTGCCGCGGCGCCGGAGGATCCCGGAGCGGCGAGGGCGATGCTCGCGGGGCTGCGCGCGGCCGCTTCCTTCAGCATGCGTGCGGCGAGCGTCAGGCGCTCGAAGGGGCTGGCGTCCGCGGCCAGGTAGCCGAGCACGGCGAGCGTCTGGCGGCGATTGCCGAGCACGGTGGTGCGCACCGTCGCGGCGCGCGGCGGCGAGCGCGCGTTGAGCTCGCGCCAGCGCGCGCTGTCCGGAAGGCGGGCGAAGGCCCGCGCAGCCACCGGCAGCCGCACGATTGCGAGCAGCGCCTCGGGCTGCTGCGCCGCGAGGCTCGTGATTCGGGTAGCGGTGATTGCCGGCGGCCGCGCCGTGGGGAGCACGACGCTGCGCAGCGCGGCGTGGGGCAGCGCGGCCGACGCCCTGGGGCTCACTTGCTTTACCTGCCGGCGCTAGCCATCATTACTTACTCATTCTATCGCGAACGCGGCCCAACACGCCTGCGACCAAGACCCGCGGCTGCGCCGGGCACACCACATGACCGAACCGCCCAAGCTGGAAGACCTGGATCCCGTCGAGACCCGGGAGTGGCTCGAATCCATCGACTCGGTGCTGAAGAATCACGGCCCCGAGCGCGCGCACTACCTGCTCGAGCGGCTCATCGACTACACGCGCCGCAGCGGCGCCTACCTGCCGTTCAAGCCCAACACCGCCTACGTCAACAGCATCCCCAACGGGCGTGAGCCGGAGTACCCGGGCAACCGCGCGCTCGAGCGGCGCATCGAGGCCTACATCCGCTGGAACGCGCTGGCGATGGTGCTGCTCGCCAACCGCAAGTCCTCCGAGTACGGCGGGCATCTGGCGAGCTACGCCTCGTCGGCGACGCTCTACGAGGTCGGGTTCAATCACTTCTGGCGTGCGCCCTCCGAGCAGCATCCGGGCGACCTGGTATTCATCCAGGGGCACTCCTCGCCGGGCGTCTACGCGCGCGCCTTTCTCGAAGGCCGCTTGAGCGAAGATCAGCTGCGCCACTTCCGTCAGGAAGCCGGCGGCAGGGGCATCGGGCTCTCGTCCTATCCGCACCCGTGGCTGATGCCGGATTTCTGGCAGTTCCCGACGGTGTCGATGGGCCTCGGTCCCATGATGGCCATGTTCCAGGCGCGCTTCACCCGCTATCTCGAGCACCGCGGCCTGGTGAAGCCCTCCGACCAGAAGGTCTGGGCGTTCCTCGGCGACGGCGAGATGGACGAGCCCGAATCGATGGGCGCGCTCACCATGCCGGTGCGCGAGGGCCTCGACAACCTCGTCTTCGTCATCAACTGCAACCTGCAGCGGCTCGACGGTCCGGTGCGCGGCAACGGCAAGATCATCCAGGAGCTCGAGGCGGCGTTCCTCGGCGCCGGCTGGAACGTCATCAAGGTGCTGTGGGGGTCGCGCTGGGATCCGCTGCTGGCGCGCGACTACAAGGGGATCCTGCGCCGTGTGATGGAGGAGACCGTCGACGGCGAGTACCAGAACTTCAAGGCCAAGGGCGGCGCCTTCACCCGCGAGCACTTCTTCGGCAAGGATCCCGAGCTCAAGGCGATGGTCGCCAACATGTCCGACGACGAGATCTGGCGCTTGAACCGCGGCGGCCACGATCCGCTCAAGGTCTACGCCGCCTACGCCGCCGCGATCGCCAGCAAGGGCCAGCCGACGGTCATTCTCGCCAAGACCGTCAAGGGCTTCGGGCTCGGCAAGGGCGGCGAGGGGCAGATGATCGCCCACCAGCAGAAGAAGATGGGCGACGAGGACCTGCGCATATTCCGCGACCGTTTCAACATCCCGGTCGCCGACGACGAGCTCGCGCAGCTGCCGTTCCGCAAGCCCACGGAGAATTCCGAGGAAGCCAGCTACCTGCGCGAGAAGCGCGCGGCGCTCGGCGGCTACATGCCGCAGCGGCGCCACGACGCGCCGCCGCTCGTGATCCCGCTGCTCGAGGCGTTCTCCTCGATCCTCGAGGGCACCGGCGAGCGCGAGATCTCGACCACCATGGCGTTCGTGCGCGTCCTCACGATCCTGCTCAAGGACAAGAACATCGGCCGCAACGTCGTGCCGATCGTGCCGGACGAGGCGCGCACCTTCGGCATGGAGGGGCTGTTCCGGCAGATCGGCATCTACTCGGCGGTCGGGCAGCTGTACACGCCGGTAGATGCGGAGACGCTGATGTCGTACCGCGAGGACCGCAAGGG